>DAMAVY010000193.1:0-6542 GCA_032077725.1 Clostridium sp.
AGAAGGAAATGAGACAAAGGATAAATGGGAAGCGGATTGCTATGATATTCCAGGACCCAATGACCTCATTAAATCCAACCATGTCAATAGGTGCACAAATAATGGAAGGTATGATTTGGCACTATAAGACCTCAAAGGAAGAAGCTCATAAAAAGGCAGTTGAACTATTGAACCTGGTTGGTATTACTGATGCAGAGAAACGTATGAAAAGTTATCCTCACCAACTTTCTGGTGGGATGAGGCAAAGGGTTGTTATAGCCATAGCTCTTGCTTGTAACCCAGATTTGTTAATATGTGATGAACCTACTACAGCACTAGATGTAACTATTCAAGCTAAGATATTGGAATTAATAAAAGATATTCAAAAGAAAATGAATATTTCCGTTATATACATTACTCATGACCTAGGAGTAGTTGCAAAGGTAGCAGATTATGTTTCAGTAATGTATGCAGGAAAGATTGTAGAAAAGGGAACAATAGATGAGATATTCTATGATCCCAAACATCCATATACTTGGGGTTTATTATCAGCAATGCCTGATATGGAAACAAATGATGATAAACTTTATACTATACCAGGAACACCAGCAAACCTTATGGATAAAGTAGCAGGAGATGCTTTTGCACCAAGAAATATCTATGCATTAAATATTGATAAACGTCTTGAGCCTCCTATGTTTAAAGTAACAGATACACATTATGCAGCAACTTGGTTATTACATGAAAAAGCACCAAAGGTTGAAATGCCTAAGGAGCTTAAAAGTAGAATTGATAGAATGGTAAAGGAGGCTGATCAAAATGGTAAATAATCAAATGCTAAATGAGCAGCCTTTATTGGAAATAAAAGATTTAAAACAACATTTTAAAGTGAGTAGGAAATATTCAGTAAAAGCTGTAAACGGAGTATCATTTAAAATATACCCAGGTGAAACTTACGGACTTGTTGGAGAATCTGGAAGTGGTAAATCTACCATTGGACGCTCTATCATTAGACTATATGATCCAACTTCAGGAGAAATTATTTTTGATGGTATGAATATTTCAGGTAAGTTATCAGAAAAAGAAAATAAACACTTAAGAACTAATATGCAAATGATTTTCCAAGATCCTATGGCTTGTTTAAACCCACGTAAAAAGGTAATGGACATCATAGCACAAGGATTAGATATTCATCATCTATATAATAGTAAAGAAGAGCGCCAAGAAAAAATATATAAGATATTAGAAAAGGTTGGTTTATCAAAAGAGCATGCCAATAGATTTCCACATCAGTTTTCCGGTGGACAAAGACAACGTATCGGAATTGCAAGAGCCCTTATCATGAACCCAAAGCTTATCATAGCAGATGAAGCTATTAGTGCCCTAGATGTATCTATTCAAGCTCAGGTAGTAAATCTTATGAAGGAAATTCAATCAGAGACAAATACAGCACTACTGTTTATTGCCCATGATTTATCTATGGTTAAATATATTTCAGATAGAATTGGAGTATTACACTTAGGGTATTTGCTTGAAACAGGAACCACAGAAGAAATCTTCTCAAATCCGATTCATCCATATACTAAGTCTTTGATATCGGCAATTCCTCATCCAAATCCACAAATGGAGAAGTCAAGAATAGCTGAGTCTTATGACTATGGAACTAGTGGTATAGATTATGCCAAAGGCGGTAATCAGTTTGTTCATGGAACTCATTATGTTTTAGCTACGGATGAAGAATTTAAAAAGTGGACAAATACCTAGGACCCTCAATAAAAAAATTTCACAGGCTCTAATTTTTAAGTAGGACTTACTATTAAAAGTAAGTCCTTCATGGGTTTTAAATGAAGATTTCCTATTGGAAAGAACTAATTAATGGGGTGATGCTAGCTTCAATCCTACTATTCCAACTACTATAAGCCCTATACAAATTAATCTATTTATATCAAAAGGCTCTTTGAATAGTATTATTCCTAAGATTACTGTACCAACTGTACCAATTCCAGTCCAAATCGCGTAAGCTGTACCCAATGGGAGACTCTTTAATGCTAATGATAAAAAATAGAAGCTTGTTATCATTCCCACTATTGTAAATATACTTGGTATAAGTTTTGTAAATCCTTGGGAATACTTCAACCCCAAAGCCCAACCTACTTCAGAAAAACCTGCTAAAATCAAAAAAAACCATTCCATAATTTTCACTCTCCTTGTAATAAAATAAAAAAGCCGAGGACGATATAAATAATATCTCCCAGGCTTTTATCCTTCCGTGTATACAGTTAAACTGTACGTTTTATCTTGGACCAGACCAGCAATGAATTACATGCTTCGGAACCCTATAAAACTTTTAATTATTAAGATTTTGGTAACATACATATACTAGCATTAAAAATCTATGGCTAGTCAATAATCATTTTTACTTCGTAATATCCTACAGTTATGAAGATTTCGTAGTTTTATCATTGATAGAAGCTTTAAGAATATTTTAAATTAGTATAGTTAAATATTTAGTAATACTTTTGAAATCTCATCAAGTCTTTCATCAGATATACCAAGTTTTTTCTTAAATATTTCTTCATTTATTCTCTCAATAATTATCTTATCTGGAGATAATTTGTTAATAACGTCTTTTATCTTACTAATAGATTCCTCTGTGTCATTATATCCCTTGATAATGGTTACTTCTAAAATAAATTTCCCTTTATATTGTTTACTAAATAAAACCATATTGGAAATATATTCTTCTAGGGTATATCCTTTAATTGGTCTTTGGATTTTTTGAAAATCTTCTTCTGAAATTGCTTTTATCTCTCCAATAACTTCATCACACTTATTGGCTATTTGTATATATTCATCTCTACCCAATATGTAGCCATTAGATAGCAACCTTACTGGTACTCCCTTGCTTTTAATTAGGTCTATAATATCACCAATTTCGTTATTAACAAGGGCTTCACCCTTTGAATTAATGAAAACTAATTCTACTTTATTATTTTGAATCATACTTTCTAATTCGGTTAATGAATCGTCTATTCCATCAAATAGATGTGGTGTATCCACCTTATTGTATGATTTTCCAATAGGGCAGAATATGCAGTCAAAATTACAATACTTTTCAGGCAATATGTTTACTTCCAGTACCCTTATGCCATCCTCAATGTAAATATCTTTATAACTGAAAACACCCATTCATTTGCCCTCCTAATATTACTCTATCACTAGTTCCTTATTATTAATATCCAGAATTGTAATTTTACTTGTTCCACTTAAATTATCCTGTACTGCTGTTGCCAGGTCTTTTAATGCGTTTTCGAATTCTATTAATCTACTTTCATCAATTAATTC
The DNA here is from genome assembly GCA_032077725.1 of Clostridium sp. Taxonomy (GTDB): domain Bacteria; phylum Bacillota; class Clostridia; order Clostridiales; family Clostridiaceae; genus Clostridium_J. Next base: position 3,325 of record DAMAVY010000193.1, read on the forward strand.
TATACACATAAAAGCATTATTTGTATTTTCAGTAAGCATTGTTCTTACTGCTTCACGCCAGTTCCAGCACCTGCAAATTGCACCCTTATCATCTTTGTAGACTATTTCACCTTCATATGGAGGTGCGTTTTCATCTGTTCCCAGTGGAATAAATTCCTCGTTTCCAACAGCCGTAGTCAACCTTATATCACCAACGAATTTGTCTATATCCTCTCCACCACAAGGTAGAGCATATTTTAATGAAATAGAATTGTAAATATCAACTAGTGGATTGATAGTTCCTATATGATTTCCGTTATTAACCCTCTTTAGCAATGCCTCGATGGATGCCCTTGCACCTTTCTTTGTTTTATATTTTTGGAATGCTTCCCTCCATACTTTTATTACAGGGTTGCTACTAAATTCTGCATTCTGTAAATGTCTTAATGCTTCCTTTTCTGCCTGTAAAATGATTTCTGCATATTGCTCTTCATCTTTTATAGAATTATCTATACCATGACAAAGAACAATCCCGATTTTTGCATTAGGGAATAGATCCCAAAAAGAATCTTCAATTACAAATTTTTTCATTACAATACCTCCTAGAATAATTAAAAATAAAAAAAGCCTATAGAAATATTATTACAATATCTCCCAGGCTTTTATCCTTCCGTGTACACAGTGAACTGTGCGTTTTCTCTCGGACCTGCCAACTATAAATTGCGGAACCCTAGAAAACTAAAATATATTCTTTTTTAATTTATAAGATTAAATATATATGAATTTTAGCATAACACAACATTTAAATCAACACATTATTATTTCTTCCCAAATACTACTAGTTTGAGTGAAAAGCATAAATATATTGCAACATAAATTATCACCAAAGGAGTGTGAAGAAAAAAATATTGAAAAATAGAATAAATTATCGTATATGATAATTATGGTAAAATAATGTGTAATAAACAAAAAAAAACATTTTTATATAAAAATGTCGCAAATTTAAGTTTTATTCGTTATATTAGTTGAGAGTACTCTTAAAGGATAAGGAGTGATTAAGTGGAAGCTTCATCAGATGAAAATTTTCAAAATAATATGTTAGAACAGCTTTATGATGCTTATGAATATAAAATGTACGGCATTGCATATTCAATTTTAAATAATGTGGGCCAAGCAGAGGATGCAGTTCAAGATGCATTTATAAAGTTAATTCCACATCTAGGAGATATTAATAGGGTAGTAAGTGTAGAGACAAAACGATTAATAACCTACACAATAAAAAATATTGCAATTGATATATATCGCAGGAATAGTAGAGAATCTGAATTATTTACTAAAGGTGTAGACGAACCAGTGATAAGTGAAAATCAACAAGAAATTGCTAATGTAAAAACTGTAGAAGATAGACAAATTGTCGTACAATTACTTTCTAGTTTACCATCAAAATACCGTGAAATAATTAGGTATCGTTGTTATTACGAACTTAGTTACAAGGAAATATCATTATTATTAAATATCGGTGAAAAAACAGCCGCTAAAAGATATGAACGTGGAAGAAAGCTGTTAAAAGAACTGATGGAAAAAGAAATGATGGGAGATGAATTGTATGGATAATAAAATTGATATTGATAGAATGTCGTATCTTATAGGTGAAGAAGATGCTATGGGTGAATTAGATAAATTTACAGAACCACATGATTTCTCAAAAAAATATGAAAGGGAGAAGATGAAAATGATTAAAAAGGTAAATAGTATAGATCCTATTCCTATGCCTAATAGAAAAGGTAAAGGAATGATAAAGAAAAAGACTATAGTACTTATTGCAGCTATTACAGCTACTTTAGCAATATCCGTAACAGCCTATGGGATAAATAAAGGGATTATATTTACAACAAGTAAGAACGAAGAAACAGGAATTATTACTGTCCAGGCTCAATCAGAAGTTCCTATCAAGCGAATACCACTAATCAATATAACTCCCGGATATCTTCCAGAGGGATATAAGCAATATAAAGGAGATCCCTCGAAGTATTTCCTTAATGGTGATGCTTCTGCAGGAGGTGGCGAGATAATAATATATCAAACCGATTATGTGTATCAACCTCCACAGTATGAAAATATAGAGGAAACCACTATTGGCGGTGCAAAAGCGCTGATTACCACATACGCAGAGGGAGATAGTACTATTGATTTATGTTATGAAGGAGATGGGCAAATTATTAGAGTTGGCGGACTTAATGGCATTTCTTTAGAAGAACTTAAAAAAGTAGCAGAAAATATTAAATACGAAGTAGTTCCTGGGAAATTAATGGTGCAGTATGATCCTGCTACTGGTGAAACTTTTGATATAATAGAAGACACTACTCAGCAGCCAATTCCTGCTGATGGTATACGTGCTATGGGCCAGGAAATAAGTGGTAGAAAGTCAGCTGATGGGAATCTAACTTACATTGTAAAGAACGCTGAAATTATGGATAAATTACCTACATTAGATAAAAGTAATTTCTATAATTATGATAAGTATTCTAGATGGATAAATGAAGACGGAACATTAAAGGATTATGAAAGAATTTCTGTTAAATGGGAAAACAATGAAATGAAAAAAGTTACAGAAACAGCGGGATTTAAGTTCGCTTACGTAACTGTAATCATGACAAATGATTCTGATAGGAAGTTAATAAACCAAGTTGTCAATCCAAAAGTTGAGCTTAGGACGAAAGCATCAGATGGCACCCTTGAAGCTTTTACTAATAGTAGTAAATTTCTTAGTGACCTTGCAGCAGTTAGAGAACCAATATATTTTGATCAATTTGAGAAAGAAGAAATTAAAGAATCAGATATTGATCAAAGAGAGCTTGATAAATTAGGCTATAAAAATTATGCAGAGTATAAAGCCTTTTATGAAGGAGAAGGGATGGGATTTAAGTTGTGTAATTTTGAATCACAGGAAACTAAAGAAGCTCATTTTATTTATATGGTAGACGCTGATCACATAGATGATGCTTACATTCACATGCCCGTTGGTACTCCTCTTGCAAATTATATTAAGCTAAAATAATTAAATTAAAATCCATGAGGTCTATGTTAATTTTTAAAAGTAGCCAGTGATATTAAAGTATCACTGGCTTATGTTATAATTTTCTTAAGTATGGAACTTACTTTGCGAGGGCATGTGAGTCGGGAGCATATAAACAGAGTTCTTGGCTTCAGATGGAGTTTTTACTCCACCTGAAGCTTAG
>DAMAVY010000194.1:0-6362 GCA_032077725.1 Clostridium sp.
ATTTGCATACACAATCAAGAATCCTAATATAAAAGAGATAAAAACTGATACCACTCCCATAACTTTTTGTAATACACCTAAAATATCATATTGGGTAGCTGATAAAGTAAGCATTGCTTGTTGACTACTAATAGAGTTAAATACATAAAATAAGCAAACACCAAAAGTTAATGTTAAAAAGTAAATAGTAAAATCTTTCATACTTTTCTTTACATTATTCATTGCCAATTTAGAGAACATTGTTATTGTCACCTCCAAGGAGAGTCACAACCTCAATGATACGATTGAAAAATTCTTTTCTTGTATCATTTCCACGCATGATTTCATTGAATATTTTACCATCTTTAACAAATAAAATACGCTTGCAATAGCTTGCAGTAAATGCATCGTGGGTTACCATTAAAATAGTTGCTTTCATATCCTTATTAAGTGTATCAAAGCTCTCAAGTAACATTCTTGCAGATTTACTGTCTAATGCCCCTGTTGGTTCATCAGCTAAGATTAATGCAGGATTTGTAACAATGGCTCTAGCACTAGCAACTCTTTGCTTTTGTCCACCTGACATTTCATAAGGATATTTTGTTAATACATCCTTAATCATAAGTTTTTCAGCTACTGCTTTTACTCTTCCGTCAATTTCCTTAACAGGTGTTTTCATAATAGTTAAAGCAAGTGCTATATTTTCGTATGCAGTTAAAGTATCTAATAAATTAAAATCTTGAAAGATAAACCCTAATTGTTCTCTACGAAATTTGGATAAGTTTTTTGCATTCAAAGTAGTAATATCCTGGCCATTAATTAAAATATGGCCTGAAGTTACTCTATCAATAGTGGATATACAGTTTAACATAGTAGTTTTGCCACTACCTGAAGCCCCCATAATCCCTATATATTCTCCATTTTCAACATTAAAACAAATATCGTCCACTGCCTTAGTAATATTTCCTTTATTTCCATAATATTTTTCAATATGTTCAACTTGTAATATGTGTTCCATATGATTCCCTCCTCATCTATTATGGCTTTATTATACTTTCCTATATATTTCGCTACCATCGATTTAACATACAATTGCCTTACAAAGTTGTAAGATTTCTATATTTTGTATAATAACAATGAAAGAGTACCTAGCAGCTATCTGCATTGGCACTCCTTTAAAAAACATTCATTAAACTTGCTTTTGGAAAGACTATTTCTACTGTAGTACCCGAATTTTCTTTAGAACTTATATAAATAGCTAATCCTAATTTATCACAAAGTTTTTTACATAGATACAAACCTATACCCGTAGATTTTGTATACTTTCTACCTACCTTACCAGTGTAGCCTTTCTCTAAAACCTTAGGTAAATCCTTTTCAGAAATTCCTATGCCATTATCTCTAATAAAAAGGGAAATGCTATTATTCTTTTTCTCTACAAAAATCCCAATACTAGGATTATCTCCATGATATTTTATGGCATTCACAATAATTTGATTTAAAATGAATTCCAACCACTTTGTATCAGTATAAACAGTATATTCCATGTTATCTATAGCTAATTTTATTTTATCCCTAATAAAAGCTTTTGAATTTTTACGAATAACTTTATTCACTAAATCCTTTAATAGAGTTTTTTTAATAATATAATCCTTTTCTACACCATTGCTCCGAGAATAAAACAACGCTTGTTCCAAATAATAATCTACAATATCAAGTTCTTCTGAAATACTTTCGGTAATTTCAGATTTATTATTTTCAATAATAAGTTTAGAAGATGCGATGGGTGTCTTAACCTCATGTATCCATAATTCAATATACTCTCGATATTCTTTAGAAGAAATACGATATTTAGCAATTTCATCATTCATAGATTTATTGGATTTTTGTAAACACTCATAAAATATTTTCCCCTCTATAAAAAAGGGTTCTTCTACTAATTCAGAAAGTAGATACTTTTTATCCAAATTCTCTAAGTCCTTTAATGCCTTATTATAGTAATTCCTTTTAGGAATATATTCCGCAAGGAAAGAGCAAACAATTGACATAAGGTATGTTAATATCAAAAATACTATACCATACAAATTAATATGTAAAACAGACAAAAAAACTCCTGTAAAAATCATAGTACCAAGATGAATAAGTAAAAAGATTGTTTTGCTTTTTAAAAATTCTAATATATTCATATCATATACCCTTGTCCACGCTTCGTTGTAATATAATCCTTTGCACCAATGCTCTCTAACTTTTTGCGCAAACGGTTTATATTCACTGTAAGAGTATTATCGTCAACAAATTCATTGGATTGCCAAAGATCATCCATAATGCTATCGCGAGAAATGATTGAACCTTTATTTTTCATTAAAAGATGTAATATACGAAGTTCATTCTTACTTAATGGAGTTTCCTGTTCTCCAAAACTAGTAACACTCTTAGATAAATTTAATGTTAGATCATTACAAACAACTTCTTCACTTATCTCCTGGTTATATGTGCGTTTTAGCACTGAATAAATTCGAGCGAGTAAGATTTGAGTATTATAAGGCTTAGTTACAAAATCATCTGCACCTATATTCATACTCATAAGTTCATCAATTTCACTATCTCTACTTGTGACAATAATAATGGGAATATTTGATTTTGCTCTTATTTCTCTACAAACATAATACCCGTCATATACTGGTAAATTAATATCAAGCAAAATTAGGTGAGGTTTTTCTTTTAAAGCATCTTCCACCACAGTCTGAAAATTCGTTAATTCTATAGTTTCATAATTGTATTTGCCTAAAAACTCACTAAGTTCATTTCTAATTTTTTCGTTATCTTCTATAATTGCAATTTTCAAAGCAGCATCACCCTCCAAATTATTATCCACAAGCATAAATTACATACATTTTATCATAAGTAATTCTCAATAACAATTTAACGCATTTATTTATCCAATACCATAAAAGGATTAGCTAAGAATGTCACGGGACTAAATCAAGTGCCATTTAAGGTATAATCTCATTCTCTTTTATTCTTTTAGCTAAATCTTTAATCTTAGCTTCAATTAACCTTGCAGTTTTTATATATTCTTCATCTGACTTTCCAGTTGGATCATCTAAACCCCAGTCTTCAGTGTGCTTTGCTGGTAAAAATGGACATACTACATTACAACCCATCTTAATAACTATATCAACCTTAGGTATGTCTTCAAGAAGTTTAGACTTTTGATCTACATTCATATCAATATCATACAAATCTTTTATTATTCTAACTGCATCTTGGTTAATTTGTGGTCTCAATTCTGTTCCTGCAGAAAAACTCTCAAAAACATCACCTGCAAATAATTTTCCTAATGCTTCTGCCATCTGTGATCTGCAAGAATTGTGAACACAGATAAATGCGACTTTGGGCTTCATAATTTATTCCTCCCTATATTCTTTACTCTTATATTGAGCTGTTCTTAATTTATCCTACTTACATTGAATCTATAACTACTTTACTGTTAAAATGATTTATCTTCACAATAAAAAAAATGCTATAAATAATTCCAACAATTATTTTATAGCATTTTTAAATATAATCAGCCTTTTATTTGCTTTCACATTCTGATTTGTTTTTGCATATACAATCTTCTGTCTTCGATGTAATCTCCTTTAAAAATGAAATCAAATTGCTACAATTTTTAGTATTTAAAGTATAATGATTCCACAATCCTTCTTTTCTAGAACTTACAAGTTCACAATCAGATAAAACCTTCATGTGATGAGAAAGAGTTGGCTGTGTAAACTCAAAATGTTCTAATATTTTACAAGCACACATTTCTCCACAAGATAATAAATCAATTATTTTTAATCTGTTAGGATCAGACAAAGCTTTTATAATTTTTGCATTTTCTTCATAATTCATAGTACAATCTCACCTCTCATATAGGTCATTATCCATGTACTCAATATAGACCATCGTCTATGTAATGTCAATTGTAAACAGAGTTCTTAGTATCAGTATTTTCGATACTTACTAACAGAGTTCTTAGCATCAGTATTATCGATGCTTAGAAATCGTTGTCCTTTAGGAGAAATCGTTATCCAGGGAGGTAGCCGCCCTTAACTCCCACTTGAAGAAGATAGGAGTCTTAGGGCGGGTAGTCATCGGATAAAAAACTAATTTTTTAATTCCATTTTTTGTCCTATAATTTCATTCCAGTTATTAATTATTGGTTTGATTATATTAGGTCCTATTTTAGATATAAATACTAACTGTGATGTTTCCTTAGGTTCACACTCTTTATAATCTATTTTCTTTCCTACCACATCAACTTGCTTCCAGCCATCTTCAAAATTAAAAAATCCTTTAATTCTATAGCTATCCGTCTTTATAATATTTAAAAATTCTTCAAATTTATCTTTATTGACTACACCATTAAAATTCATGGTTAAGCTCTTAGGTTTATTATCTATAGTATTTGTAGATTCCTCATTCTCCGCCCACTTATTTTTTAATAAGTCTCTTTCCAAGAAATCCATACTGAATTCACCAAAAGTGCAAGTTTCTATATCACATATAGGATTTACTTCTCTCACCTGCTGGATTACATTTTTTAATTCTTCTTCACTTATTAAATCTACCTTATTTATTATGGCCATATGACAATGTTTTAATTGACGATTAACTGTTTCTAAATCTTCAAGTTGATCAATAAAATTAACTCCATCAATTAAACATAACACCCCTTTTAAATCATAGGTAGCGCCATGATCTAGAACTTCCACCCCCTCAAGTATTTCCTCAATATTAGAAGGGTCCGCAAGTCCTGAGCTTTCCACAAAAACATAATCTAAATCCATTTTACTCATCTCTGCTAGCGCCTGTGCAAATGATATTTTTAAACATGAACAAAAGATGGATCCCTTATTTATTTCAATCATCTCAATATTATCTCTTTTAATTATAGTTCCATCAACGCCTATTTTCCCAAACTCATTTTGAATAACGCCAACCTTCTTATCCTTTAAAACGTCTAATAATCTTAAGAGCACTGTAGTTTTACCTGATCCTAAAAATCCAGTTAAAACATATAAGTTTAACTTCTTATCCATGATTATTTCCTCCTTATGTATACCTTATCTTTATTAATATTATTGTGCAAATCTCTTCTAAGTAATATATGAAACAGCATTATAATTAAGATGTTCCTCTATAATGCATAGAAGTATTCATATTTTATAGTATATCTTCAATATAGATGTTTGTCTATATAATGTGGTAGTAAAACTTTTAAAATAATACTTGAAATTTAAAAATAATACTTGAAATTTAAAAATAATACTCAATCTTAAATTAACCATCTAATTGGAATAAAATTAATTTAATATACTCATTTTTAGTTTACTATGTTATATAATTAAATATACAAATAAAATTTCTAGCTTATTTTAACTTGTTTTTTATTGATAAATGGGGAGGGATATATAATGAATAAAGCTGCAATAATATATTTTTCTGGAACAGGAAACACAAAATATGCTGCAAAAATTATAAAAAAATCACTTGAATATAATAATACTAAATGTGATTTGATAAATATTGAAAAAGATGATATTACCTCATTGGAATATGATTATATAATAATTGGTGGTCCTGTTTATGTAGAGAGATATCCTGAAATACTTCTTAAATATGTTGAAAAAAGTCTTTCTAATTACAAGGGTAAATGTATGCTATTTTCCACTCAAGCTATGGATGGGTGGACTGCAGTCTTTGATCATGCTGTTAAAAGGTTAAAAAATCTAAATATAACTTATTATAATTTTATACAAATGCCTAATAATTTTTATACTTTTATGTTCACTAAATTTACAGATGAACAAGAAAAAATAGCTTTGGAAAATGCCCACATAAAGGGAAACAAAATGGTGAAAGAGTTTTTAGCTGGTAGTAAAAGCAAATCTCAAAAGTCAGTCTTCAGAGTTGCCTTGGCTGATATTACTTATAAAATGACCTATCCATATTTCAGAAAATGGTTAATGAGGAAGCTTTCCATTGATAGAGATAAATGTATTAGTTGTGGAATATGTGAAAAAAATTGTCCAACCAATAGCTTATCTATTAGTCCAAAACTTAAAATAACAAATGACTGTGCATTTTGTCAAAGATGTTTCAACAATTGTCCTAAAAACGCATTCTTAAATTATAAGAATAAAATAGATCAATATAAATTTAAAATTTATTAGGAATTAAAATTGAGTATTGAAAATCTAAGAATGTTTTCCTTTGCAAAACTTAAATATATACTATTGGTATTAACACAATAAAAGCTTTGAATACTGATTTGAGTATTCAAAGCTTTTATTAATGATACTTTCCAATCTAAATTAAAACTATGTTTTAATTGTATT
>DAMAVY010000195.1:0-6291 GCA_032077725.1 Clostridium sp.
ATTGCTAGAAATAAAACTGAAGAATGGTTAAGTGACATCATTAAAGATGTAAGGTCCGGTAGACTAAAAGCTGAAAAAGGTTCAGCCCTTTACTCTATGGCTTTTTACAAAGATACTCATGGCACTGAATTTAGCGATGAAATGGCAGCAATAGAACTTATAAATGTAATAAGACCAATTGTTGCTATTTCAACATTTATTACCTTTGCAGCCTTAGCATTATATAAGCATCCAGAGTGGAGGGATAAGCTCCTAACTAAAGATAGTAATTATCTTGAAATGTTTGCACAAGAAGTTAGACGTTACTATCCATTTGGACCATTTCTTGGTGCAAAAGTACGAAAGGATTTCATTTGGAAAGAATGTGAGTTTAAAGAAGGAATGATAGTATTACTTGATGTGTATGGTACAAATCACGACTCTAGAATTTGGGATAAACCCTTTGATTTTTTACCAGAGCGCTTTAAAGAACGTGAAGATAACTTATATGATTTCATACCACAAGGTGGGGGTGATCCGTCTAAAGGACATCGCTGTCCAGGTGAGGGTATAACAGTAGAAATTATGAAAGCAACCATAGACTTTCTTGTAAACAAAATTGAATTCGAAGTTGAAAATCAAGATTTAAGTTATAGTTTAGTTAAAATGCCTACATTACCTAAAAGTGGATTTGTAATTAGTAAAATCAGAAGAAAATCTTAAATTATAAGTAAATATAATAATTCAAGTGTATTCCCATTCGTAATCAATATTATCCTATAATTATGGAGCAAGAGCAATATAAAGAAACGAGAAAGCTAAAGATTACAATAAAAAGAAACCCCGGAGTAGAAATTTCCACCCCGGAGTTTGTTTAAAGTTAGTGGTTATTATTAATATCTATATTTAAATTAACTAATCTAATTCATTTTCTCCATTTTATCAATGCTTGGTTTAGTGGCAACAATTTGCTCTACTAGCTGCAATAACACCAAGTGTAGCATTGTTAATATTAAGAGTACCAACAGTTGCTGTGGTAGGAGTTGCTACTACAGAGTAGGTGCAACAATCCCTAAAGCAAGAATCACAATCACAAACAAAGAATGAGAAAGTGGTTGTAGCTGTTATTGGAGTTGCTGCAGGTATAGAGAATATCCATGCAGGTCCAATAGCTACTGGAGTCGCTTGAGAACCACAAAGTCTATAAACTTGAAAGCTTACAGTTCCAGTGAAACCTGTAGCGACAAGATTACTTGCATATTCTAGCTTAATACATGGATCACATAAGCAAGAAGTGTTTACAGTAACTGAGCCAACTGGAAAAGTTCTAACTGGAGTAGCAGCTCCAGCAGGAATTGTAGCAGTAGCAGGAGTCCCACATCTTATAATAGTTTGATTGTGCTTGTCCTCTCTGTCATCTCTGTCATCTTTGATATCTATAGTGAAAGGTCTATTACAACCATTTGAATTTGAATACATATTATTTTTCCCCCCATTAATTTAAAAAATTTATTAGCTCAATTGTATTAATAATTGAGCATAAGCAATTTGTTAATTGTCCATAATGTATCATATGAATTTTATAGAGAAATGGTGATAAATTTTTAGTAATACTTTATGATAAGGCGTTGGTATAAAGTTTACTTATAGAGTTAAGAAATAGGGTGCTGCAAAAACCATGTATATTATAAATATTTTGTAAAAGAGATTACTTACTATAATAGTTGTTAATGTAAAATTATAGATTTGATGGTATAATATTTAATATATTTACTGTTAGTCATATAATATTTAAATAGGATGTGATCGTATACCATGAAATTTATTATTGCAGAAGCAATCAATATAGAAACTGTTATGGGTGAAAAAGGTGAAGAGCTTTATTATGCAAAAGCATTAGATGTTTCATCCGTGAAGTATATTACCATTTCAAAGATGCTGAATAAGTTACCTATGTCATATTTTTTAAAAGTAGGACAATGCCTATCTAACTATTTAAAAATTGATGCCCCCCTAGTATTTGTAACAGATTGGACAGATCCAACTGAGCTAGTAGGACTACGTCTAGAAATGAATGGAGCTACAATTGATTTTCCTAATCTTTGCTTCTTTGCATTTTATACTGATTGGGAAAACATCTCAAGCTCCGGCATTGAACGCATTTTTGCACATGAATTTTCTCATATATGGATGAATTGGCTTGGATGTGATAGTAGCTTATCAAAGTCAAATAAATTTCATACTTGTACTTCAATCACAGATCCATATATGGCTTTTTTAGAAGGGTTTGCAGAGCACTTGGAAATTGTAACGAAAGATTTAATTGGGTACAAACCATCACCTGGTAGCTTTTGGGATTATGGTTTTGATGCAAATGCATGGTTAAGTTCTCGTGATGAACAGCTTAGGTATCATGCTGTTATAAACAATAGGTTCATTTATCAAACAGCAACACCTTATGAAGAAGATTTTGGTTCTTATAGTAATTTGCATTTAGCTCATATCACTTCCACTGCATTTACACCAGAGCGTCTAAAAAATGGAAGCCAAATGATGTCCTCAGAAGGGGTTATTGCCTCATTTTTTTATCAGATGTATATTAGTGAAAAGTTGAAAAATACATACTCAAAACAATGGCTTTATTCCTGTTTTGGTGTTAATATTTCAAAAATAGATCCTATACTAAATCTTTACTTGAAGATTGTATATGCACTAACTAAAATTGATCTTACAAAAGATTCTTTGATGATAGATTTCATATATTCTTATGGAATCTGTTTTCCAGATGAAAAAGAAGAGCTATATAACATTTTCACCAAGGTAACTCATTTTGCTACAATCAGTTTAGAAGCAAAGAAGGTGTTTGGCGAGTTGTATCGAATTGGACGTAGAGGCGATATGGATGCAATACGTTCAATACTTAAAGCTTCAATGGAAATGAAAACCGATTTACTCACGAGAGTACTTTCTGAGGAGCTTCCTTTAGATACTGCAATTTATAAAGAAATTTGGATTGAAGGTGACAAGGAGATTCCGCCTATACCATGGATGCCGGAGCATACAGAAAAGTATTGTTTTAATGTAAATACTGCAACAGCAATTGATCTTTTATCCTTAAGTGGTTTATCTTTAGAAAGGGCTGAGCAACTTGTAAATATTCGAGAAGCGCAAGGAGGCTTCAATACTCTTGAGGAATTTGGATTAGCTATGGAGATTCTAAAAGAAAAATAAGTATTAGAAATATAATTAAGGCGAAATATACTCAGCATAAACAAATATGTTTATGCTGAATATAAAAACTGAATGAAGGTGCTGAGTTTAAAATTTAAATATAAACTCAGCACCTTCATTTTTACTACTATTAACTGAAACTTTAATACTATGCCTATCCGCTATTTGCTTTGAAATAGCAAGGCCTAGCCCAGTTCCATTTTTGTTTTCTAGTGATTTTACTTTGTAGAAACGATCAAAAATATATGGTAAATCTTCCGCCGCAATTCCAACTCCATTGTCTTTAATGGACACAATATTATCTGTTAGAGAGACAGTAATATTGCCATGTTCTGGAGAGAACTTAATAGCATTGTCAAGAATTATTATAAACATTTGACGTAACCTTCCGTAATCACCCATTACAACTTTTAATGTCTTATCATACTTATATTTGATTTTAATGTTTTTCGACTGTGATATATGCCTTGTACTACGAAGTACATCATCAAGTACATCAGTAAGGTTTATCTCTTGCATTTCTATTTTGAAATCTGTATTTTGCAGACGAGATAGATCAAGTAAATCATTCACTAATCTTTGAAGATATATGCTTTCACTGAGCATTTGAAGGTGATAACTTTTTACTTGTTCCGGGTCAGTAACCACTTCGTCACAAAGAGCTTCAAGAGAACCGCGAATAACAGTGACAGGTGTTCTAAGTTCATGGGATATGTTTGCCACAAAGTCACGACGTAGCCTTAGTAGCTGTTCACTTTCACGACTAGCAAGGTCAAGCCTTTCACTTAGAACATCAATTGCAGTAGCAAGATCTCCAATCTCATCATTTTGCATTACATTGGTCTTAGCACTATAATCACCACCAGCTAGCTTTAAAGCAGAGTTTTTCATTTTTTTCAAAGGTTTAGTAAAGAAAACCGCAAGAATCATAGCTAAAATAAAGGATAGCACAAGTGCCACAGACATACTCATGGCTAAAATATTAAATCCTTGCTTTGTTGCCTCATTCATGCCTTCCACAGGAGAATGGAGTAGTAATGCACCTGTTACTTTATCACCTGATTTAATTGGTGTTCCTACTGTTAAAGTGGGTTTATTCAAAAGGTTACTAAAACCCTGGCTAAAGGTTGTATTTCCTTTGAAAACCTCTTTTACAACTGTTTCCGCATCTTCAGGCAAATCACCATAGTTGTATTGCTGACCTCCCATATGATTTCCAGTAATTAATTCTAGGTTTTCATTAACAATCCACACGTCGGACATAGCAATATCATCTAAAAAGCGGTAATAGGCACCCTGACCACTTTTCATGCCACCCATGATTCCTCCCTGAGAATTTGAACTGCTCATGAATTGTGACAGCGTATCTGCTATGGTTACTGCACGTTTTTCTAAATCATTTTTATATAGTTTTATAGTGTGATTTTTAAAAAGAGTTATAAAAACACTACCGATGATTATTGAGAACAACAGCAGGGTAATTCCAAAATACATTGTTAGTTTAAATGCAATTTTATTTTTAATTTGCTTTTTCTTCAAATTTGTAGCCAACCCCCCATATGGTTTTAATGTCCCAATTATCATGATTAAATTCATCAAGTTTGGCACGAAGACGCTTTATATGTGAATCTACAGTACGAGAGTCACCAAAATAGTCATATCCCCAAAGGTTATTTAGTAAGTTATCACGAGAAAATACCTTATTTTTATTTATTGCAAGAGTCCATAGAATTTCAATTTCTTTTTTTGTAAGAGATATAAGCTCGTCATCAATTGTTACAAGGTAATCATCAAGATTGATTTTAAGATTCTTATAACTAAATTCTTGTTTGTTTTTTTCATCTGAGGAAGAAATTCTTCGAAGAATTGCACGGATTCTAGCCATTACTTCACCTGGGGAAAATGGTTTTACTATATAATCATCTGCACCTATATCTAGTCCCATAATTCTCTCGAAATCTTCACCTCTTGCTGTAATCATGATGATGGGTGTAGTAGAGGTTTCACGAATTTTACGGCACACTTCAAAGCCATCAATTTTAGGCATCATTACATCTAGCAGAATAATGTCAGGATGTATGCTTTTAAATAAGTCTAATGCTTCTAAACCATCCTTAGCAATTTTAGGTGTAAATCCATCTTTTTTGGCGTATTCCTCTAAGATAGAAGTAATTTGTTTATTATCATCAGCAATCAAAATGGTGGGCATAGAATCACCTCACAATTATTTTTTATATGATTATATCATATTGTATAAAATCATTGTGACAAAAGTATGTCTTTTACAAAGCCAAACTGAAATTCATTTCAACTTGTAAAGGTGCCATAGAAATCTATGCTTTAAATTAATAAAGTAAATATATCATAGGAAAAACCAAAAAAATTTAAAATCATATGACACAAATTTAGTAAATAAAAAACACAATTTTGCCACAGTAATAAAGTATTCTATAAACATAGCAACTCACAAGTTGTTAAATATGAAAATAAAAATCACAAGGAGGTAATTTTACATGATTAATTTAAAAAAGGTAGCAATTCTTGGAGCATTGGTGGTGGCAATGGGAGCAACTTCAGTTACGGCTTTTGCATCATCAAAATACAACACACCTGCTGAGGTGGTAGCAGGTCTAACAGGAAAAACAGTAGAAAGTGTAACAGCTGAAAAAACAGAAACAGGTAAAACCTATGGTACTATTGCAAATGAAGGTGGAAAATTAACAGAGTTCAAGGCTGAAATTCTTGAAATGAAAAAAGATGTCATAGAAGAAAAAGTTGCAGCTGGGACAATGACACAGGATGAAGCAACAGAAATAATTACTCAAATTGAAGAAAATCAAGTAAATTGCGATGGTACAGGGTCAGGAAGAACTGGTGAGAAAAAAGGCTTAGGCTTTGGAGGCATGATGGGACAAGGGAAAGGTCATAGAGGTTTTGGAAACGGTGAAGGAAACTGCCAAGGTTCATGCAAAGGATTATAAACAGAGTTCTTAGCATCATTCTTTTCGATGCTTACTAACAGATTTCTTAGTATCAGTATCATCGATACTTAGAAATCGTTGTCCTTTAGGAGAAATCGTT
>DAMAVY010000196.1:0-2748 GCA_032077725.1 Clostridium sp.
AAAGTCGAAGATTTTATGGCAAGAGTATTTTGTCATGAAATGGATCATTTAGAGGGAATACTATATATGCAAAAGGCTGAAGAAATGTATGAGTTAGTTGAAACAGAGGAATAGTGTAATAACTATTGAAGGAGAAGATAAAATGAATAAAAAGGAAATCATTGAAATATTAGAGGATAATGCTCTTGATAATATCTGTGAGATAAAAAAGCATGAGGATTGTTTCGTTGTAAAATTTACATTTACTTTTGAAGATGTTGAGCTTGAAGGTGCAAAAGAATATGCTGATGAAGAATGTGAAGAAGAAATAGGAGGTCAAGTATGGTATGAAGAGTTCTTTTTACCATATCTAAATGATACTGCTATTGACAATATAAATGATATTATAGATGAAATATCAGAGGAATATGATCTTGATTATGAAATGTTATCTTTTGAACTATCTGAAGATGACTATGAAGCCATGAATTTTCTCGTAGCATTCTATAATGATAATTTACCTGTAGATATAGATGATTTAATTTTAGAATTATAGGGATGATATGAAAAGATTACTTATTATAAATGGTTCACCAGATACTAAAGGACATACAACAAAAATTATAGATGCTATCACAAAAGGGATAAAAGAGGATATTGAAATTAATTATGTAAACTGTTATAGCCTAAATATTAATCCTTGCATTGACTGTAAGTATTGTGGAAAGGTTATAGGGGAATGTTCAATTAAAGACTCAATGACAGAAATTTATATGGAGATAAAGGGAAGTCATATAATTATTCTTGCATCTCCCATGTATTTTGGAATGTTTCCAGCACCTTTAAAGGCACTTATTGATAGATGTCAAGTTATGTGGAGTGAAAAACATATCTTTAATAAAAATATGCAAAAAAATAAACAGGGTATATTTCTATTTAATGGTGGGGCTTCCTGGAATAACATGTTTGCTTCTATGGAAACAATTGGAAAATACTTCTTTAATACAATTGATTGTAATATTAATTACAAATTATATATAGATAATACAGACATATCTGAAGAATATTTAACTATAAATAATGATAAAATTTTAGAATGCCAAAGCCTAATAAATGAATTTAAATATTAGGCTAGCTTTTTATGTTCTTTATCAGAAAAATGATATAGTTTCTGATATTCCACTATATATTCATCTAAATGTTGAGAACAAACCACAACAATTGTATCTGTTGGCTTTTTAAATCTAAGAAGAACATGGAGTAACATTTTAAATGACTTAATTTTTTGATTTAAAACTTTAAATTTTATTAACATATAATCACATCCTTAAGTTTATATTTTTATTTTAGCAAAAAAAGAAAGTAATGTTAACTATTATTAGTAGTCAAATTCATATCATTTTTTACAAAATTCCCCATAAAAGGGTTGCATATATCAGGAAGTTACATACAGGAAATATATGTAATAGATTGATTCGGATTCTTAGCTGATTGTAATAATATGTAAATAAATCAATCTTCGACATGGAATATAATGCTATTTAATTGAACTTTAAAATTAATAAAACAAAAGGCAAATATCGACATGAGAAAAAGGAAGGGTTATTAAAAACTTATTTCTTATAAATAAATTATAAGTATTATTACAAAAATCTAAGTTATAAAATCTAATAGTGGTAAATAATTTATATGCATTTTAATTTAGGAGGAAAATAAATGGATAAAGATATTGTTCATATGAAAATAGAAGAAGTTATAGAAGAAATAAATTCATTATACAAGAAAAGCCAGGAGGTTGGACTTTCAGAAAAAGAAAAAGATAGACAAAAGGAATTAAGACAAAGATATATTAATAATGTGAAAAACAATTTCAAGGTGCAAATGAACGGATATAAACCAATAGATCCAAAACATAATAATTAAAAATTTTTATATTACATTAGTGAGTAGAGTATGGCTAAATAAAGGAGGGATAAACGTGGGAGTAACAGCTTTGGATTTAGTTAAAAACTATAATCTGGAAGTATTAGTAGAAGGAAATCTAGAATCAGATATTGAAGTAAGTGATATACATAGACCTGGACTACAATTTGCTGGATTTTATGACTATTTTGATAATAAGAGACTTCAAGTAGTTGGAAAAACAGAATGGAGTTATCTAGATTCTCTTGACCTTGAGGTAAGATTACGACGAATTAAAAAATATTTCTCATTCCCGATACCAGCAGTTATAATTACAAGAGGACTTGTTGCACATGAAGAATTTTTAGAAGAAGCAAGGATAAAAAATGTTAGTGTTCTTCGAAGCAATGTTAAATCTACAAGGTTTATTAATAGGATAAGTAATTTTATGGATTCTAAACTAGCACCAGAAACTAGAATCCACGGAGTTTTAGTGGATGTATATGGTATTGGTATCTTAATTATCGGTGAAAGTGGAATTGGAAAGAGTGAAGCAGCACTTGAACTTGTGAAGAGAGGTCATAGACTATGTGCGGATGATGCTGTAGATATAAAAGAAATAGATGGAATGTTATATGGAACATGTCCATACATAACAACAGGTATGCTAGAGGTTAGAGGTATGGGAATAATTGATATATCAGGGATGTATGGTAGTAGCTCTATAGTTTCTCAAAAGACCATTGATTTAGTAATCTCACTTATGAATTGGGATGGAGATAACGACTATGATAGACTTGGAATTGATAAAGTGTACATGGAAATTTTGGGCATCGATGTAGAAAAAATGATATTACCAATAAAACC
>DAMAVY010000196.1:2758-6289 GCA_032077725.1 Clostridium sp.
GTAATATTGCGGTTATTATAGAGGCAGCAGCAGCAAACTATAGATATAAAGCTACATCTAATTCTACGGCAGTAGAAACTATAGAAAGAAGGATAATGAATCCAGAAAATTCATAGAAATTCAAATTAATAAAAGATAGAGAAGAATTTGAATTGTAAATATCCTAATTTTGGAGTAATATATAAATAGGAATTTGTAACAATATTTTTTAGGGAGTGATTTCGGTGGAAGATATTAAAAATGACGATTTAAAGAAATTAGAAAAGAAGTATGAATCAGTTTGGGATAAGTATGGGGAGGAAGATTTAAAAAACGCTTTTGCATTATCAGATAGATACATAGAATTCATGTCTAAATGCAAAACAGAAAGAGAATGTGTTAATGAAATAATAGACTTAGCTGAGAAAAAAGGCTATGTAGATATTAACACTTGTATAGCAGAAAATAGAAAGCTTAAAGCTGGAGACAAAGTTTATGCTAATTGCATGGGAAAAACTCTTGCATTATTCTTAATTGGAACAGAACCATTAGAAAATGGATTTAAAATCTTGGGTGCACACGTTGACTCACCAAGACTAGACTTAAAGCAAAATCCACTTTACGAAGATTCTGATTTTGCGATGCTTAAAACTCATTATTATGGTGGAATTAAAAAATATCAATGGGTTACTATTCCACTAGCTATCCATGGAGTTGTAATTAAAAAAGATGGATCTACAGTAAATATAGTTATCGGTGAAGATGACAAAGAGCCAGTAGTAGGAATATCAGATTTATTAGTTCACTTATCTGGAGAACAAATGGCTAAAACTTTAGCTAAAGGAATTGATGGAGAAAGCTTAAATGTATGTGTTGGTTCAATCCCTGTTGAGGATAAAGAAGCTAAAAACAGAGTTAAACTTAACATATTAAGACTTCTTAATGAAAAGTATGACATAACAGAGGAAGACTTTGTATCAGCAGAGCTTGAAGTTGTTCCAGCAGGAAGAGCTAGAAGTTATGGATTAGATAGTTCAATGGTTATGGCTTATGGTCATGATGATAGAATTTGTGCTTATACTTCTTTTGAAGCAATGATGAAAATAGAAAGCACAGATAAGACTTGTATAACTTTACTTGTAGATAAAGAAGAAGTAGGTAGCATTGGTGCAACAGGAATGCAATCAAGATTCTTTGAAAATACAGTTGCAGAAGTTATGAATTTAGTTGGAGATTACAATGAACTTAAAGTTAGAAGAGCACTTTCAAATTCCAAAATGCTTTCTTCAGACGTAAGTGCTGCTTTTGATCCAAACTATCCATCAGTAAGTGAAAAACAAAACAATGCATTCTTTGGAAAAGGTGTAGTATTTAATAAATATACTGGTTCAAGAGGTAAAGGTGGATGTAATGATGCAAATCCAGAATTTATCGCTGAACTTAGAAGTGCAATGGAAAAAAATAATGTTTATTGGCAAACATCAGAACTTGGAAAAGTTGATGTAGGCGGCGGTGGTACTATAGCTTACATTCTAGCTGAATATGGAATGCAAGTTATAGACTCAGGTGTAGCACTACATAATATGCATGCACCATGGGAAATCGCAAGTAAGGGTGATATCTACGAAACTTGCAGAGCTTATGAAGCATTTTTATTAAATATATAAGATATATCTAATATATATTAATGTGGATTATTTAAATTAACACATAAAATAAAAAGATAAAAGGTAGAATAGTTCTACCTTTTATTTTTTTAATAATTATTCTTCAGTAAAGTATTTACATATTCCATAGATGTTATAAGATAGTGGCACTTCGGTAATATTCACATAGTCAACTTTATATTTACCATCCCAATTATAGATTGATATATATTTTTCACTAAACACAGTAATAACATATTTCTCATCCTCAAATTCTAGATATACTTTATATTTATAAGTGTCAGGTAAATCCTCAGGTTTTTCTATAAAATAACTTTCTTCTAATAAATTAATAAAACTTATAACATCCTCAGATTCTGCACTTGGAAATTCAAATTTATCAAAAAATTCTTTGTAAAACACTGAAATTCGTTTTGGATTTGAATGATTAATGGATTTGATTAACTCCTGAGAATAATAATTGCTCTGTGGTTTATCTTCATTTATTTTTGATTTTATATTAGTGCAACCTGTACAAGTAATTAATATGGATAATATAAGTCCTAAAATTAATGATTTTTTCAAAATCTCACCCCTTTATTGATCTGATGTCTAGTCACTGTAATACTCCATTCCTTTTATGAAGGTTGGAGTTAACAGTGACACGACCCTAGATAAGTTCAACTAAATTCAGCATAGCTGAAAAGTTTCACTTAATCTGATGTCTAGTCACTGTAACATTCCATCCTCTTCACAATGATATTAACAGTGGCATAGTCATAGAAAAGTTCAACATCACATTTTCAATTACTTAAAAGTTTCACTTAATAAATATGAAATGGAAAGTATTTTTATTACTATTATTAATAAAGATATCAGCAATAATTTTAAGAGAGAAAGAACAGACAATGATGCTAGGAGACTATAATTTTGAAAAGTAAATTTAAATTGCTCTTAGTTCTTATAATTTACGATTTTTTATTTTTGTTAAAATTTGTATTTCTTTATTTATCAAAAATAAAAGAACCCTTGAATTATCAAGGGTTCTTTTAGCTTACTCGCTTTATTTGGTGCCGGTGACCGGGGTCGAACCGGTACGGTGTTGCCACCACGGGATTTTGAGTCCCGCACGTCTGCCAATTCCATCACACCGGCGAGTACATAAATTATTTTACCATAATATAATAAAGATGACAATAGTAAATTAAAATAATGTTAGTGTCTAAAGGGTAATTATAAAAGATTATAGCGCTAGTAGGAGGAATACTAATTTATAGGTGTTGAAAAATGTAGAATGAATAACTATAATAAGAAAGTGTTAAGTAAAAAAAAGATTGGAGATATAGTGATGAAGAGAATTTTAGATAATATTATACAAGAATGTAAAGAATGGACAAGTAAAGGAAATGTTGCTTCATATATACCGCAATTAGCTAAGGCAAATCCTGATGCCCTTGGTATATGGGTTACTAATCTAGGCGGTGAAGAATATTTCGCAGGTGATTATGAAACAAAATTTACTATTCAAAGTATATCAAAAGTTATAACTTTAATGTTAGCAATCTTAGATAATGGTACTGAATACGTTTTCTCGAAGGTGGGGATGGAACCTACAGAGTCAGGATTTAATTCAATTACAAATCTAGAAATCCATGAACAAAAGCAACCATTAAATCCTATGATTAATGCTGGAGCTATTGCTACGGTATCTTTAATCGCGGGACAGACAGCAGAAGAAAAAATAAATAGAATATTAAACTTTACAAGAAAAATTACAGGCAATGATGATATAAATATAAATTATGAAGTTTATGAAAGTGAAAAAAATACTGGAGATAGAAATAGAACGTTAGCTTATTATATGAAGGGCAATGGAATTATTGAAGGAGAAGTAGAAGAAATACTT
>DAMAVY010000197.1:0-6283 GCA_032077725.1 Clostridium sp.
TTATATAAAGAAGTAGAGCTTACCCATGAAATAGAAGAATTGAAAGTTGGTACAGGAGTTAATTGTGAGGCTCGTTTGCATAAGGATTGGTTTTTTGAGCCCATAGAACTTGCGTTCATTAGAAATAATGATACATGGGTAGTTACTTGTTCAGACAATTTGTATTTTACTGTTGGAGATGTGCGTAAATTAATGACTAAAACATTATCCCACGGTGACCGCTTTGTTGTTAAATATCAGGAGTCAAATAACGATGTTTTTGCAGTGGATTTTTTGATTGATTTTGACAATAAAGAAAGAAAATTTGAACGAAATATTGACGTTTCGGGTATGAGTAGAATTACTATTGGAACAAATAATTCCAATAATATTATGTTACACAGTAATTATGTGGTCAATGATCAATTAGAATTAATAAATAAAGGGAACCAACTGTTATTGGACATTAGAAGTAGCACATATGGTGTGTATCATAACGGCAATAAGGCAAATAACAATGAAATAATTAACGATGGTGATTTTTTTTCAATTTCTGATTTCATTTTCTATTATAAAAATGGTCAGGTGTGGACTGAAATTAGAGAAGGATGTGTAATTAACGGACTTACTTATAGTGATTGTCCTAATAAAAATAATTATCCAAAATTCATCAGAAGTACTTATGTTAAATATGCACTGGATGATACTAATATTGAAATTTTAGATCCTCCTGCAAAGCTCCAAAAGCCAAAAAACAATTTACTTATGAGATTGTTTCCTTCAATGGGAATGGTGTTGGCAGCGGCTGTTATGGCATTTATGGGTGGTGCAATGGTTATATTTAGTGTCATTTCAGGTGCAATGGCTGTTGTTACAACGATCATTGGAGTTGTTCAGAACAACAAAGATTTTAAAGAGAGTTCTGCTGAGAGAATAGAAAAATACAATAAATACATTGGTGAGAAACGAAGTGAGGTAGAAAAAATAAGAGAAAAGGAACTGAAAATTCTTGATGCTATGTATCCTTCTACAATCAAAGAGGAACAGTTATTTTATGATTTCTCTTCGGACTTATTTGATAGAGTTCCAACAGACGAATATTTTCTTCAAGTGCGTTTGGGAACAGGTAGTGTCGAAGCAAAAAGAAAAATTAATTACAAAAAGCAAGAAAAATTGGAAGTGGATGATGAGCTTCAGGCACTTCCAGAACAAGTATCAGTTGATTACAAATTGTTACAAAATGCACCGATTGTGTGCGATTTAAAAGAGTGTAATGCTATTGGTATTTATGGAGCTGAAGAAAATCGTTTTTCTTTGATGAAAAGTATTGTGATTGACCTGTGTGCTCGTCAATTTAATTCAGACATGCATTTGATTTTTATTGCTTCATCAGTAAACGAGAATAAAATTGATTGGATGAGACTGTTGCCTCATGTTTACAATGAAGTTACCGGTACAAGAGATGTAGTATGTGATGATGAAAGTAAAAATCTTGTATTTGAATTTTTGTATAAGGAGTTAACATTTAGAAAACAAGTGAAAGCTTTTGATAAGAGAATAGTAGTCTTTTTCTACGATGAATATGGTTTTAAGAATCATCCAATTTCAAAGTTTGTATCTAAAGCAAAAGAATTAGGAATCACTTTCATATTCTTTGAAGAAAATAAGAACGAAGTACCACAGGGATGCGACTATCTCATTCAAATCAATTCAGAAAAAGAAGCCGAGTTAATCAACTCTTCAAATGGAGAAAGACCTGTAAAGTTTGAGTTTAATAGCATCAGGGATGCAACTGCAAAAAAAATTATTGATTTACTCACTCCGGTTTATACAGAAGAAATATCATTGGAAGGAACACTTACAAAGAATGTGTCACTATTCAAGTTATTGAATATTTTAGCAGTAGATGACTTGGACTTAGAAAAAAGATGGGCCTCATCAACTGTATTTAAGTCTATGTCTGCCCCACTAGGTGTGTCTAAAACAGGTATAGTTTCCTTAAATTTGCATGATAAAGCACATGGTCCTCATGGACTTGTAGCTGGTACAACTGGCTCTGGTAAGTCAGAGATACTACAGACGTATATTTTATCTATTGCAACATTATTCCATCCTTATGAAATAGCATTCGTAATCATAGATTTCAAAGGTGGTGGCATGGTAAATCAGTTCAAGAAGCTTCCGCATTTGCTTGGGGCAATAACTAATATTGATGGCAAGGAAATAGACCGTTCTTTGCAATCAATTAAAGCAGAGCTGCAGAAAAGACAAAGATTATTTGCAGAAGCTGAAGTAAATCATATTGATAAATATATAAAGAAATTCAAGGCTGGAGAAGTTGTACAACCGTTGCCTCATCTTGTAATTATTGTTGATGAGTTTGCTGAGCTAAAAGCAGAACAGCCTGAATTTATGAAGGAGTTAATATCCGCTGCTCGAATCGGTAGAAGTTTAGGTGTGCATATTATCCTTGCAACTCAGAAACCTTCTGGTCAGGTAAATGAACAGATTTGGTCTAACTCAAGATTCAAGCTGTGCTTAAAGGTTCAGAGTCAAGAGGATAGTAATGAAGTTTTAAAATCACCATTAGCTGCTGAAATCAAAGAACCGGGTAGGGCATACTTACAGGTAGGCAATAATGAAATTTTTGAATTATTCCAATCTGCTTATAGTGGAGGACCTGAGAAAGCTGATGAGAGTAATGTGAAAGAATTCTCTATTTATAGCTTAAATACAAGTGGTAAAAGAACAGTGGTATATACTCAAAAGAACCAGAAGAACGATAACAGCAATTTTACTCAATTGGATGCAATCGTTGAATATGTTTCTGACTTTTGTGACGCAAAACAAATTGTAAGATTACCGAATATTTGTCTACCACCATTAGAAGGTAGTATTAAGTTTGATACGTCTTTGACTGATTATAACTTGGGTGCTTTGCCTATTGGTATCTATGATGACCCCAATACTCAGTACCAAGGTTGCGCAAGAATAAATATATGTGAAGAGAATACACTTGTTATAGGATCATCACAAACAGGAAAAACAAATTTCTTGCAGTTGCTCATTCGTATGGTTGTAAGCAAATTTTCCCCAAAGGAGGCTGTATTTTATATTGCAGATTTTGGCGCTATGTATCTAAAGAATTTTGAAAAGCTTAATCATGTTGGAGGAGTGGTTACAGCTTCAGAAGAAGAACGGATTAAAAACTTATTCAAATTACTCTCTGAAGAATTGCAATATAGAAAAGCAAAGTTTTTGCAAATTGGTTTGAGTTCTTTTTCAGCGTATAAAGAAGCTGGTTATTCCGATTTACCACAAATATTCTTTATCATTGATAACTTTAGTGCATTTAAGGAAGTGTATGCAGATAATTACGAAGATATATTTATGTACTTAACACGAGAAGGAATTGCTTGTGGTATTTCCATAATAATCACTAATTCACAAACAAACGGAATTGGATTTAAGTATATGTCAAATTTTGCATGTCGTCTCGCGCTTAAATGTAACGATTCCAATGAATACGCAATCATTTTTGACAGATGTAGAGTCCAGCCCAAAGATGTTCCCGGTAGAATGTTATTTAAAAGGAACAAGGAACTCTATGAACTCCAAACATATCTTGCCTTTGAAGGCGAAAAAGAAATTGAAAGGTCAAATGAGATTAAATCCTTTGTGATAAAAATGAATCAAAAAAATGCTGGAATTATTGCAAAACAAATTCCTTCAATACCAGACAAGCTTACAATTGACTTTTTAGAGAACAATTATTCTTTGAAAAAGCAAAAATATCTCTACCCTGTTGCATTGGATTATTCTACAGTTGATGTTGTTTCCCTTGATTTCAGAGCAATCAATGAGTTTTGTATAATTGGTAAAGACAGTGCGAAGAAACAATTTGTTTTAAACTCTATGCTAATTGCTGTTGAAAACAAGATTCTTACAGAAAGTGTAATACTTTATATCATTGATAGCGTAGAGAGACCGCTTAAAGGACGAGCAGATAGTAGTTATGTGGAAAAATATACTATTGATTATAGTGAAATTGGTACTATATTGGATGAGATATATCCAGAGCTTGAAAGAAGATATGAAGTGTTAATGGAAGAAGGTCTTGAAGGTATTCAGAGTTATCCATTGTACATGATACTTATTAACAATAGAGATGTAGTAGAATATATGTCTACAACAAAGGAACTCATGACTGCATATAATAAAATTCTGAGACAGTTTAAATCATTAGGCATAGTTTTCATTTTCTCAGATATTGAAGATGCAGCAGTTGCATATGGTGCTCCTGAATTGCTCAAGAAATTTAAAGAAAATAGAAAATCAATTGTTACTAGTAATGTTAATGAGTTCAAGTTCTGTGATATACCATCAAATGTGGTTAGAAGCAGCAAAGCACTTGGGCACGGAGATGCTTACTTGATGAATGGTACAGATATTTCAAGAATTAAGCTTATAGAGGAGGATTGAAATGGCAGATAGTAGAGTATCGGCTTCGGAATTTAGTTTAGATACATCTAGTTTTGATAGTGTGGTGGAACTTAGCCGTTCACTATCGGAAAAAATGGGTGATTTAAAAAACGATCTTGATAATTTAAAAAACAATTTAATGTTTTCTTGGGCAGGGGATGGAAGAAATGCTTTTGAAAAGAAGTATAGGTTGTTAAGTCAACAGTTTGGTGATTTGAGAGACGATTTGCGTAGTATATCCGAGGGGCTTTTGAAAATTGAAGAAGAATATATTCAGGCGGATACGGATTTAGCAAAAGCTCTTGATGGAGAAGATTCGCGATATTAAGGAGGTGTTGTTGATGACTGTGGGGCAATTAAAAGCGCAAAGAAGAGAAAAAAAGAAACAATTAAATTCTTATGTAAAAAGAAGAAATTCTATTAAATCAATTATTAGCAATATTAATTGTAGATTCGATGACGATGTGAGAGATATAAATCAACAAATTTCAAATTGCATTAGTGACTTAACTGCTGGACTTAGAGGTTGTGGTGTTACTTCGACCATTAGTACAAATATGGAGGATTGCAAACAGAAGTATTCTGAAAGTGATTCAAAAATATCATCAGCAAGATCAAATCTTTCTAGTGAAGTAAGTCGTTGTCAAGAAAAAATTAACTCACTCCACTGGGAAATAAGCAATCTTGAAAACCAGATTAATAGTGAAGGTGGAACAATATATTTTTGGGAGTGATAAGATGAGTGAAATATGTATTAAGTATTCAGATTTAGAAGATTCAATATCAAAATCAAAAAAAGTGAGTTGGGAAATTGATGGGTATATTTCAGCCATCAAGAATTATATTACTACGCCAAATTCAAATCTTAATGGAAGTGATTCAAAAGGATATGTATCAACAGCATCCTCACTTGCTCGACAAAAAATATCTTCCTTATCAGATTTGTCTACTCGATTTAATAATTACGAAACGAGTCTTTCGAATTTTGTTTCGGATACTAAATCTACCGATAAAAAAGTTGCATCAGAAATAAACAAAATTGCTGATGCATATATAGAGAAACGAACTTGGTATCAGAAAGCTGGAGATTGGATTTATAATACTTTTTGCGTTGATTTAGCCAATAGTAACGATTTGTTTAGAAGCAGTGCAGACTTTGCAAAATGGTGTACTGATAAAGTTGGGAATGTTTTAGAAAAAATCAAGGATTGGTTCAAATATGGAGATGGTAAATATGTTTGGAATATTGCAAAATCTGTTATAGGAACCATTGTTGCTGTTGGTGGTGCAATTGCAGCAATTTGTGCAATTCCTTTTACAGGAGGAGCAACTATCCCAATTGTTATTGGATGTATAGGTGCGGCAGCTGCTACAATAGGTGCATTGATAACAATAGCAAATTCAGCAGCTACAATAAGATCTAATAAAAAGGGGATAGAACTCAGTGGTAATTTGTTAGATGATGATGATGGTAATCCTGGAGCAGCACGCTATTATGGAGATGTTACTAAACTAAGCGGGTATTGGGAAAAGACAGATTTAGGTGATGCTGACACCAATGCGGGGTTTGACACAGCAGGAAAAGTCATTGATACCACAAAAACTGTGGCTGATGTAACATTCTTGGTATGTAGTGTTGCAAATCTTGGTGTTGTAAGAGACTTTCGTGTAACAAAAACAGGAAAATCAAATATAAACATAAGGTATAATGGGGATAAATTTGATAAAGCAAACAATTTGATAGAAAAAGGAAAGTGGTATAAAGGATATAGTTTTACGCCTAAGAACATTATCAGAAATATCAAACATGATATGGGAATCA
>DAMAVY010000198.1:0-6276 GCA_032077725.1 Clostridium sp.
GTGGAGATAACCAACATAACTAATGAGATGGTAAAAGATGCAGAAACCATAGAACAGGTATTTCCTAAAATGCTTAATTTTATTAAGGGAAGTGTTTTGGTTGCTCATAATGCTGAATTTGATGTAGGTTTCTTAAAACATAATGCCAAGGTCTTAGGATATGACTTTGATTTTACATATCTAGATACTCTATCCCTGGCTTATGGACTTTATCCTGATTTTAAAACCTATAAATTAGGAAGAATTGCTAAAAACTTAGGAATAAAGGTAGATGTTGCCCATAGAGCCTTAGATGATGTTGATACTACTGTTAAGATATTTAATATAATGGTTGAAAAGCTAAAGGAAAGAGGAGCGGAAACTCTTGAGGATATAGAAATATATGCCTTTGACGAAGAAGCTAAGAAGGTAGGATATAAAAAGCTTAAAACCTATCATGCAATAATTCTGGCAAAGGATTATGTAGGATTAAAAAACCTATATAAGCTGGTATCCTACTCTCATTTAGATTATTTCCATAAGAAACCACGTATATTAAAGAGTCTTTATAAAAAATACTCTGAAGGATTAATCCTTGGCAGTGCCTGCAGTGAAGGAGAACTTTATCAGTCAATTTTACTTGGAAAATCTGATGAAGAAATTGAGGAACTAGCAAAAGATTATGATTACTTGGAAATCCAACCTCTAGGCAATAATGATTATTTAGTAAGAAACGAGCAAGTACCAAGTAAAGAATATTTAAAGGAAATCTATAAAAAAATAGTAAACCTTGGAGAGAAGCTGAATAAGCCTGTGGTAGCCACAGGAGATGTTCATTTCATGGATCCTGAGGATGAGATATATAGACGTATATTAGAAGCTGGTCAAGGCTTTAAGGATGCAGACAATCAGGCTCCACTGTATTTAAGAACCACTGATGAAATGCTTGAGGAATTCGCCTATCTAGGAAGGGAAAAGGCCTATGAGGTGGTAGTGACTAATTCAAATATAGTAGCAGATATGTGTCAGCAGATTAGTCCTATTTCATCAGAAAAATGTCCTCCTCATATTGAGGGATGTGAGCAGACAATTAAGGATATTGCTTATGGCAAGGCCCACGAGTTGTATGGAGATCCACTTCCAGATATAGTTCAAAGCAGACTTGATAAGGAGCTAGATTCTATTATAAAAAATGGATTCTCAGTAATGTATATAATTGCACAAAAGCTGGTATGGAAATCAAACGATGATGGCTATCTGGTAGGTTCTAGAGGTTCGGTTGGTTCCTCTGTTGTAGCATATATGACTGGTATAACAGAAGTTAATGCCCTACCGCCACATTATAGGTGCCCTAACTGTAAACATTCTGACTTCACAGACTATGGCTCTATGATTGGCTTTGACTTGGCAGATAAGGTTTGTCCTGTTTGCGGTACCAATATGGCTAAGGATGGTATGGATATACCTTTTGAAACCTTCCTAGGTTTCAATGGAGATAAGGAGCCAGATATAGATTTAAACTTCTCAGGAGAATATCAGGCAAAAGCTCATAGATATACTGAGGTTATCTTTGGAAAGGGAACCACCTTTAAGGCCGGAACAATAGGTACCATAGCTGAAAAAACAGCATTTGGTTATGTGAAAAAGTATTTTGATGAAAAAAATGACACTGTTAATAAACCTGAAATAATAAGAATTGCAAAAGGGTGCACAGGAATAAAAAGAACTACTGGTCAGCACCCGGGTGGAATCATAGTAGTGCCTAAGGGAAGAGAAATCTATGAATTTTGCCCAGTGCAGCATCCTGCAGATGATCCAGATTCAGACATTATAACAACACATTTTGATTATCACTCTATTGACCAGAATTTATTAAAACTGGATATACTTGGGCATGATGACCCTACAGTAATAAGAATGCTTCAAGATATTACAGGAGTAGATCCTAAGGAGATACCTATGGATGATAAGGAGACTATGTCTTTATTTTCATCTACAAATGCTCTGGGGGTAACACCTGAACAAATAAATTCTAAAGTAGGAACTTTTGGAGTACCTGAATTTGGTACCAAATTTGTACGAGGGATGCTTTTAGATATAATGCCAAAAACCTTTATGGATTTAATATGTATATCAGGCCTTTCTCATGGTACCGACGTATGGCTTGGAAATGCCAAAGACTTGATTGATACAGGCACAGTTACCAGCATAAGTGACGCTGTATGTACTAGAGATGATATTATGGTTTATCTTATCAAAAAAGGTCTGCCACCAAACACAGCCTTTAAGATTATGGAGCTTGTTCGTAAAGGAAAGGCTTTAAAGGACCCTGTAAAATGGGCGGAATATGAAGCTTTAATGAGGGAACATAATGTGCCAGAATGGTATATAGATTCCTGTAGAAAGATAAAATATATGTTTCCAAAGGCCCATGCTGTAGCCTATATAATGATGGCCTTTAGAATTGCTTGGTTTAAGGTTCACATACCTAAGGCATATTACTCAGCATATTTTTCCATTAGAGCAAAGTCCTTTGATGCAGAATTTATGATCTATGGAAAAGAAAAGGTTAAAGCAAAGATGAAGGAAATTGATAACCTTGGTAATGAAGCCACCCCTAAGGATAAGGATATGTACGATGATCTGGAGATAGTACTAGAAATGTATGAAAGAGGCATTTTATTCTTGCCTATTGATTTATACAAATCTGATGCTACAAAATTCATTTTAGAAGAGGATGGCTTAAGGCCACCTTTAAACAGTATTTCTGGTATGGGCACCGTGGCAGCAGAAAGTATATATAACGCTACCCACGAAGAAATCCCAATTAGCTCTATAGAAAATTTAAGAAAGCGTGCTAAAATTGGAAATTCTGCTACAGAATTACTTAGAAAATTTGGCTGCTTAAATGGGCTTTCAGAAAGTGACCAATTAAGTTTCTTTGATGTAATCTAAGTGATACTTAAAATTTTAAGTGAAGATTAAAACCACTAATATTAATATGTTTACCGGGCATAATATAAGTGGAAGGAGGATGTATAATGAAGAAATTTATTGTTTCATTTTTAGTTTTCTTATGTTTTACATTTATTGCAATTGAGTTAAAACCAGCATTTGCAATTTCTAATGTTTTTAAGGAAGGCATTTATAAAGTATCTGATTTTAATCCTTCAAAAGATGGCATTTATGAATTTTCAAACGTTTCTCAAACAGATACCATCTTCATGATTATTATGGATGAAAATAATACTGTACATCATACTATATTACTACAACCAAATTCAGAAAAACACATTACAGTACCTATTTTACCTAGTTATAGAGTTGTATTACTTGGTAAAGGAGAAATGTATTTTTATCCGGTTAACCCTAGATAGTAATTTTAAATTACTTAATAATGAAATCACCTAGATTATTGGATTTTTGCTAATAACCTAGGTTTTTCTTTTAGAAATAATAATTTAGAGATATACTAAAAATATTGATATTTTAAATTTAGGAGGAGACCGGTGAATATTACATTAATAACTGTAGGAAAAGTAAAAGAAAAATATTTAAGAGACGCCATAGAAGAATACACTAAAAGACTATCAAGATATTGCAAATTAGAAATAATAGAGCTCTCCGATGAAAAAACTCCGGATAGTGCTTCGGAGAAAGAAGAAATTCAAATAAAGGAAAAAGAAGGTCAAAGCATCTTGTCTAAAATAAAAGACAATGCATATGTAGTTGCTATGGATTTAAAGGGAAAACATCTATCATCAGAAGAGTTTGCTACCTTCATTGACAACTGTGGAATAGAAGGAAATTCTAACTTAGTATTTATAATAGGGGGAAGCCTAGGATTATCAGAGCAAGTTATAAAAAGAGCTAATTATAAAGTTTGTTTCTCAAAAATGACCTTTCCACATCAATTATTTAGAGTAATGCTTTTAGAGCAAATATATAGAGGTTATAGAATTATTAAAGGTGAACCGTACCATAAGTGAGCCTCCAAATTTTATATTTGGCTAGGCGAACTTACTCATTCCAACTCATGTGAGAAGGAGTTTTCTTTTATACTAAGTATACAGAATTTTGTTTTGTAGGTAGGAGGAGTTATGGATACGAAAATATTATCACTACCTTTAGAAGGGTTTTGTGGACAAACCTGTATAGCATTGCTTAAAAATATATCTGTTGAAGATGTTGTTAAACATACAAAGTGTGGGAAAAATAAAATGTCAGGCAAAAAGTTATTTGAAGCATTAGATTTATATGATATATTTTAAATTTACCTGAGAGTTTAAATTTTAAATATAAAAAAATTATATAGGTTTATTTTTTATAAAAATTTGATATAATATAAATAAGAAATACTTAGTGCTGATAACACTAAGCATCCTTAGAACATTTATTTTGTTTTAGGGCTATTGGATAAAATTTACTATGTGAATTTAAGAGCTTAAAGCACTATTCTTTGCGGGATGGGTGCTTTTTCTCTTTGCTATCCACCTCTATGTGAACTCCAATAAAATTAATCTTGATAATTAACTTAGAAATGAAAAGATTATGTTTTAAAACCAATCTAATAATATAAAGAGTTGCAATACTTTTTATAACTAATTCTAGCATATCCAATACCACCCCCTAACTATGATGAAATATCATCAATAGTCCAAGGGGGATAAAACGTTCAAAACCCCCGTAGCCATCCACTACGGAATTTCTATATTTGTACTTTAGAATTATACCATAATTATGCAGAATATATACACAAGAATAAAATGGAAAAACATCATGTAGAATAGTTATGGAGAACCTTACCATAAACAAATGAGGTTTAAGCCTTAGGTATTGATATAACTTGTCTAGGATGTTTTATAAATAAAAATACCGTATCATAAGCAATACTGCATTTACAGAATATGTTATAATTAAAAGTGAATAATAGTAAGTAAAAGATAAACAGTAATTTGTGGAGGAGATAAGATATGGCTTCTAGTCAAGAATATTTAGGTTTTATTATTGGACAGTTAGATACACTGAACAATATTTCTTATAGAAAAATGATGGGAGAATATATTTTATATTTTCAAGGAAAGATTTTTGGAGGAATATATGATGACCGTTTTTTGGTTAAGATAACCAAAGCGAGCAGACAGTTGATGCTAGATGCAACCGAGGAATTGCCTTATGATGGTGCAAAACCAATGCTTTTGGTTGATGATGTTGATAACAAAGAGTTCTTATATCGACTAATTACAGAGATGTATGAAGAACTTCCTACTCCAAAAGTAAAATAGAAAAAGAAATTTTAAATTTCAATTTAAGGTTGGGGACTTTAAATAGTAATTTGTAGATTAGATAATTATTAAATAAATTATATATGTTTATTTTTATAAAAATTTGATATAATATAAATAAGAAATGCAGATAATAAAAAAAGTAGAGTGCACTAACACTCTACTTATACAATTCTAGTTGCTTAGGCAACTGGTATCACTAAATTTTTATAAGATAAAAATAGTAGCTTGCCAATTCGACCTGGGGCTACTATTTTTTTGACATTTTATCAATAAGTAACACTATAAATGTTAGTAGTGCTAGTAAAAATAATTCTGCCTGAAATAGTAACATTAAAGTATCGTTACTCACATGTATAACCTCCTTTCACAAGAAAGGTGAGTGATACCAGTAGCCCACATTCAACTAATTGTACTTTAGAATTATACCGTAATTATCTAGAATATATACAAGAATTTGTATTTACAATTAATTGAATTAAAAGTATAATGCATTTATGTAATAGTATAATTGAGGAAGGTGGAATGTAATCCGACAAACTTAGTGCTGTATAATCAAAAAGTATAAGTAAGTATGGAGAAGTAAGATAAAATCATTTAACATAGTATTTTGGTAAAACTGTTTTTAAAAAATGGTTTATTTAGGATGCCAATTTATTATAATATGATTTTATGTTTACTCTCTATGTGACCAAACTATCTTTTAAGATAGAAGCTGTAGAGTAAATCTACAGCTTTTTTATTTAATAAAATTATACTATTACAAAGTAGTCATTTATGTATTGAAAAACCTATTGTTTATTATTAAACTAAGTAAAATTATGATAATGTAGTTAAAATTTAAGGAGTGTTACAGTTATGATAAATGAAAATGTAATTAATCAAATGAAAGAATTGAGTAAAAAGCCACCTTTATTTAATAAGGATTGTGGGAATATATGGACAGAAGAATACATTGCTACGCAGATGCTTAATGCACATATTGAACCCAATTTTGATGGAGCTTCACGAA
>DAMAVY010000199.1:0-4721 GCA_032077725.1 Clostridium sp.
ATAAACACCATTATTCCAATGGCAATATTCATCAATTAATTCTAAAATAATCTCCCCTTCTAATTTCACATTGATATCACTCATAGCTTCTACTGCATCAATAATCCTTACCATCCATGGATTGTTATTAATTTTTACTTCAAAAGGTCTCGATGGATCACATACCCACCCAAAAAAATTAACACCATATGGAATTCTTAGTTCTATATGTGAGAATTGATCTTTATGCTTTGCAAAATATCTGAATAACATCACTCTGCTTTCTATGTTTTTCCAATACATTTCTGCCACAAAAATTCTTCCATTTTCCCCAGAACCTATTTTAATATATTTTGCTGCTGCCATAATTTTATTATTTTTCTTTATAAATACTACAATTACCCCACCATGATCTTCTATCCAATATTCACTAGACATATCATTTAGAAAAACTAGTCCATGATGTTGCAATAAATCAAGCTCAAGTTTAAATGTCTCAAATTCATTTTGTACATCAATAGCTCTTACCCTTGTCTCTTCCCATTCGCCTTCTATTTTTGATGCTGTTCCCAAATAATAAGAAAATGCATCAAGAGAAATCTTAACTAACAAGTTGTCATTTGTTCCAACATATCCAAACGCACTATAGAAGCTTTCTTTAAAAGGATGTAACAAACTAACAGATTGTTTTTTTTCTTTCATATCTAAAAATGCTGCTTTTGTCAAATCCTTTACATACCCACGTAAACGGTGTTCAGGAAATGTAGCCACATGGGAAACTCCTCCCATCTTCTTAATCGTACCTCTCACTGACTGATTAAAAGAGTAGTTCCTTATCATAGATACTAATTTTTCACCCTCAAACATTCCTAATATTTCATCAGGTGTATAGAATGATAATTCATCTTTTGATGGTACACTATCAGTCCATTGACGGCCTGTACAATAGACATGTAACTCTCTTACTTCCTCAAGATTATTATCTTTTATTTTTTTAATCTCCGTAGTAACATCCTCCTAACAGTTTTATATATTATTCTATTCACAAAAGGATTATTCTATAAAGCCAGTTTTGCTACCATTTCACCGTATTCAATCTTACCTGTTTCCACAAAGCCAAAAGATGCATAAAGTCCCTTTGCTACAACATTCTCTGGTTCATAAGATAGTAAAACTACAGAGGTTTTTCCATATGGGAATGTCCTTATAAGTTCAAGTGCCTTTGCCATAGTTTCCTTACCATAACCTTTGCCCTGATATTTTTTATCCATCATTAATCTCCACACCCAATAAGCATTTTCCTCATTATTTTCATCAGCTTCGTTATATGATAACATTATAAAACCTACCATAGTGTCATCGTTATAAACAGCATAAGGCATTGGAATGCACTCATTGTTCGCTAAAGCAACATAGGCCTCTGCAAGACTTTCTATATTTTTTGCAACAAAACCTTTTTGATCTTCATTTGGTTCTAATTTAATACATTCCCACCAATTACTATCTGTGATTTTTCGTAGTTCTATCATAATTTTTCCTCCTAAATAAATATATTTTTTTTGCATTTCTAAATATTCCTTAAAATCCATGCCATATTTTTTTCTAGCTACCTACTTATATTTTCTCCATAAGAATATTACTCATGGTTTTTGTATAATTTGTAATAATTAAATTTACACATATGACCATCATAGGGTATTACCTTAGTATCAACGTTTTTAAAACCAAGTTTTTCAATTACAGCATTTGATGGAATATTCTCTGGTTTTACTATGGCAGTTAAGGATTCTAACTCAGTACTTTTAAATACCCACTGAATTAGTGCTTTAGATGCTTCTGTTACATATCCATTACCTTGGTAACTATCAGAAATGCCATATAAAATCTCAACTTCATTGTCAAGTTCAGCTTTTGCATGAACTCCTACAACACCAATACATTTGTGTTCAACCTTATATTCAATTGCCAATATTGCAAAGGGCTCTTCTATACTAGACTTTTCACTTAACCATTGTATCCAAGAAAGTGCCTCTGACTCATCATGTAAAATCATATCAGACAACCAGTATGATACATTGGGTTGCTGACTATAATACACAGCATCTTTAGCATCTGATGGTAGAAAAGTCCTAAGAATTAAATTTTTTGTTTCAATATTAATATTCATAAATTTTCAATTCTCCTTTAGTCATCTTATTTTACAAAGGTGACATCGCTATATATTTATGACAATATCAGTATGACTATGTGATGGTGATACACAGTTAATCATAAAATCACATTATGACTCATTAACTCTCACAAGCCACTCATTAACTAATGAATTAAATAAAGATTCCTGTTCAATCTGTAAAGCATGTCCTGCTATATCAAGTATTGCGAAAGTAGCTCTAGGGAAATTTTCTAGTATTTGCCACGAATCTTTATAACCAACACAACTGTCTTGTTTTCCTAGCAATATAAGAGACGGTTTATCAAATTTTTTATCTAACTTATCTACATCAAAGGAAAATGAATAGCCATTTTCTTGAACATTCCTTAAAAATTCACCATCAGCTAGTTCAAAACTACACATCAATTCATTTTTGATTCTTTCATAAGTTCTTTCATTTTCAACCACCAAGTTAAAGTCTTCAGCCTCTTCATGTGTTAATTTAGATAAAAACTCCATATCTTTTACTAAAACAACATCTTCTTCAACACTTCGATCTTTAAAATCTGGTATTATAACTGGACAAACTAATAAAACACCATCTACCCTATCTGACATTCTATGAACTACTCCTCTTGCCAGATATCCACCATAGGATTGACCTGCAACGAGAAAATTTCCACTGGGAATTATTTTTTCAATAAAGTTAACTAAAATGTCAAGGATGTCGTCAGAACTCTTAATCCACTCTGCACTCTCTGATTTGCCCATACCTGGCAAGTCGATATATATCCTTTTATATCCTTTTTTATCGTCAAATACAGGTTCCATACATCCTGCCATTATTCTGTGATCCACATAATACCCATGTATCATAACAATTGGTTTTCCACTACCTACTATTTCATAGTTTATAGATATATTTTTTATCTTACATTCCATTATTTTTCTCCTTTTTACACTATACACATTTGCCTACAGATATAAATCCATAAGAATTTCATCATCATAAACTCCATCTATATTAAAGAAATTTTTATGAATTCCTATTTCCTTAAAGCCATATTTCTCATAAAGATGTTTAGCTTTCTTATTGTTACTTTTAACACCAAGGCTTATAGTTTTTATAGTTTCATTATTCTTTGCAAAATCAATTAGAGCTTCAATATTTGCAGAACCAACTCCCATACCCCAATATTCTTTTTTTACTGAGATAGCAAGCTCACTATTATGAGCTATTCTTTTTCTACTTGAAGCACTAACTTGAGAAACGCTAACAATGTTATTATCAATAATTCCTAAAAGCATAAGAGTATTATTATCACTACTTATATTTTTTATATATTCCCTTTCCTGCTCCACACTAAGCCGAAACTCATTTTCCCCAAAAAGAAGATTATCACTTTCTCCCCCAACTGTGTTTAAATATTTAATCATAGCTTCTGCATCGTCTTCAGTTGGCTTTCTTAGCAATAATTCTTTGCCATTTTTTAGTTCTATTACTTTTAATGCTCCACCCTTCATATCCATTCACTGCTTTCCATTTAGATTTCTTCTGTATTGAATTTTACATTGATAATTCTATGCTCACTTATAAGTCCTGCTTTTGTTAACGTACTCTTAGATGCAATATTTTCACTATCACAGCCTGCCATTGGTATTACACCATTTTTATAACACTGCTCTTTTAATTTGGTAATAATGTATGTCCCAACACCTTTTCTGCGATGCTCCGCAGCAACAACCATACCAATATCTCCAAATCCACCGTGCTCCCTCTTCATTATTCTAAACTCACCCATTCCCAGTAGAATGTCATCATCATATAATACAAATAATTGATTTTTTTTAATTAGTTCTTCATAATACCCTTCAAATGCTGAATCACATTTATCCTTTAAATCTTCTATATCACTGTTCTTTGCCAATCTAAAACATAAGTTTTCAAAGTGATTTAATTCATATTTTACTTTCTGAGCATCAGTAAATAGATAAGAAGAAATATGAATTTCTTTATGGAAATCTAGACACAAAGATAAAAATTCAGGCTGCTTAGTTGAAACCTCAGCATCTGCAACCATATCACTACTTATAATATATTTAAAAATCTCTTCAGAATACGTATAATATTCTTTAAAAATATAGAACTCTACTAAAGTTTTACGTGATGTTACTGAAAAGTAACCTACAATCTTATTATCATAAATAATTTCATATAATTTTGAGTTACCGATAACCACCATTTCCCAATATCCATCTATTGGGCTAATTAGAGTATTGAAATAATTAGTTCTTAACTTATCTACTTTTTCCTTTGACATTACATAATTAACTTCTATCATTTTGCCTCCTAAATATCTTTGATTTTTAGTACAGGAACATTTTTTCTCATCATTTATTATTGTCACTGATTATTTATTTCATATAATGTATATAAGTTGTGGTAAAGATTTTATACTACTATTAGAAATTTAAACTAAAATGAACTCTTACCATATAATTTCATTATCACAACTTATATAGTATTTAAAACTAAAGTTAATTACTTTAGTATAACTTTATCCTCATTCCATCAAAAGCAAAACTAATT
>DAMAVY010000199.1:4731-6257 GCA_032077725.1 Clostridium sp.
ATATTGTATTTATCTTTTAGGGCTATTATCTCTTCCATTACAAATAGCTCTTCTCTTAAAGGATTATCTTTCTGTAACTTAAAATCATCTTTTAAAGTGTCACCAATAATTGTATTACCAATTATCATCACATCTGCATTTTTAAAGATTTTATTCTCTGGGAAAGGTTTTACATCACAAGGAGCATATATAAGCTTTTTGCTTCCTTCTTCAAAGACAAAAACTGTAGCACAACCAGCTTTAACTAAAGTTACCTTTATGCCATCTACTTCTATAGAATCATTAACTATATGCCTTTTAATTAAATTCCTCACATTTTCATAATAATCAAAATATGAACCATGCTTTGATCGGATTGAGTTTAAATCCTCCATTACATGTTCCATAGCTATTACCTCTATAGGATTTTCACATTCTATTCCCTGGGAAATTTTTAGCCAATTCAGTCGAAGCTGCTCAAATACCCTCATACCAAGGGTATGATCTGGATCCATATGGCTATATAAAACTCTTTTTATCTCTTTTATTTGTCCATAATTTAGGCCTTGGCAAATATCCTCTGGAGTATCAACAAGTAACTTAGCTTCTTCTAGATATAAACTACATCCAAATCTAGAATAAGGATTCCCCTTCTTTCTTGCCTCTGTACATACCCTACAAAAGCAAAGTGGTTTTGGTAGTGTAACACATCCACCGCTACCTATTATTTTAAAATTCATTGCTGTCCCTCCTGTAACATTTTTCTAATTAATTCCTCTTATTTTATAACCCTTAAATAATAATCATTAAACAACAAAATTGATAAAACCCGCATGGGCAGTACAACTAGTTAAATAGTTATATATTTAAAATGTTATAATTTTAAAAAGTTTCATAGTTAACATTTTAAATAGTTTTATATGTAAAATTTTAAATAGTTTCATATATAAAATTCTAAAAAGTTCCATATGTAAAATTTTATATAGTTCCATAGTTAACATTTTTTAAATTTTCATATTTAAATAGGTATATAGTTATCAGTGGTTTAAATCTATTAATACCACTGATAACTAATAAATTATTTTTTTTTGCTCTGCTCGCAAGGACATTCCGCCTCACATGCGTTCGGTGGAGTAAATTCCACCAACCAAATCAAAGATTTGGGGTGTCATTTAGGCTCCTTCATTTAAGAATCTATACTGAGCCATGTATAAGTTATAGTAGAAGCCTTTAAGTTTTAATAACTCTTCATGGGTCCCACTTTCTACTATTGTTCCATCGTCTACTACCATGATTCTGTCACAATCTCTTATGGTTGAAAGTCTATGGGCAATTACAAAGGAAGTTCTTCCATGAAGTAATTTATTTATGCCCTTTTGAACTAATATTTCTGTGGCAGTGTCTATGTTAGAAGTTGCTTCATCGAGGATAAGTATCCTTGGATTTGCAAGAAGTGCCCTAGCAAAGGAGATTAACTGCCTTTGTCCTACTGAAAGCCTAGATCCTCTTTCATTAACCTCTGTGTCATACCCATTCTCTAATCTCAT
>DAMAVY010000200.1:0-6232 GCA_032077725.1 Clostridium sp.
TTTACTGTAGAAACTGTAATTGTAGTTTCCCCTATGGTCAAGGCCTTAACATAACCAGTTTCACTTATAGTAGCAACTTCCTTATTAGAAGATGACCATGTTAAAGTCTTATCCTTTGAATTAAATGGATTTACTTCAGCACTCATTTGGAATTCTGAACCTGCTGCCAATTCAAGACCCTTATCCTTCAATGTTACACTTTCAGGAGCAATATCACCTTCAGATAATAGAATAGAACCAGTCTCTAGGAAATTCCTAGCATAGTCTACTGCTACTACCTTTACAGATTTCACATTTGAGTCATCTAACTTAAATATTTCCTCATATTCACTGCCTTTTTCATCCTTATCTAATACAATAATCTTTGTTAGTGGATCTCCTTTTTCATCTACCAACTGCATTCCTTGCAAGTAATGATTATCTTTTAAAGTTACAAATAAATACTTTGCTCCTTCAATGGTTTCAATTTTTGTATTTATCAATTCTGGAGCTTTTGTATCAATAGTAACTGGAAATTTAACCTGTTGTAAATCCTTCTCATCTCCGCCTACTGGAATTCCACTTATATTATAAGTATAAACTCCATCTTCTAAAGGTTTATTTACCTTACTGTCCATACTGTCCCACCCATCGCTATCTACAGCATAGGTAATGTTACCACTATCTCCATCATAGAACGATTTGGTTTGTTTTCCAACTTTATTTTTATATACTTCATTTCCTTTACTATCAGTTACAGAGTAACTTACATCTTCTGAATTTCTTAATAATCCAACTACTGCATTTACAGAATAAGAACCGTTGATATTTGGTCCTATAGCAATTTTATTTTCATCTGCTATCATTGGTTCATCTTTTCCATTGAAAAGATTTACCCCTAGATAAGTTCCTTTCCATGTAGTTCTATTGAAATATCCAAGAGTAGTTTCATACATAGCTGCTGTTTCATCATCATATAAATCATTATCAAATAATGGTACAGATTGCCAGTCTCCATAGAAACCTACAAATGGTAGATTCAAATTAATCTTATCCTCATTTTCAGATATAAGCGTAACAAAACCATCTATAAATGTTCCATTGTTGCAAACTTTTAACTCATCCTTTGCAGCATCAGTAAGTTTTAAAGAAATATTTATAGATTCTGTTTTACCTCCATCTACGGTTATACTATTGCCTTCTACTCCTTCAAATGTAACACTTACCTTGGATTCATCTAATTGTTCAGAAGCTTGTGCAAAGAATTTTCCTTCCTCTGTGGACAATATTTTTTCTGTTAAAACTGTAGTATCTACAGTATACTTAACTGGCAAATTTGATATATTCTTTACACTAAATTTGAAAGAATACTCACCAGATGTGCTATCACCTAATTCCGCCTTTGGTTTTCCATTACTTCCAATTAAGTATGCTGATGTTTTTACAGCATTATAAATATTGGCAACTCCAGAACCTTGCTTACGTGGTGAATATAGAGTTCCATCTGGGTCAATTGCAGGAATTGCAGTACTCATCATCAATTGTGTTGCTAATAATTCTTTTTCCTTAATTGTTGAAGAAGTAAACTTTTCATTTATATATTGTCTTACTAAGCTAGAAGCACCAGCCATATGAGGAGTAGCCATTGATGTACCACTCATTGAACCATAACCTCCTCCTGGTAATGTTGAGTATATATCTCCACCTGGAGCTGTTATTTCTGGTTTTAATTTCAAGTCTGGGCTTACACCCCAAGAAGAAAAGTCAGACATTTGTCCTTTTACAACTGAATCAAAGTCTTCCTTATATGATTTTGATATAGAAATGTTTTTTACTGACTGATTAGCAAGGTATTCACCATGTTCCATAGAAATAAAAATTGCTGGTATTTTACC
This sequence comes from Clostridium sp., assembly GCA_032077725.1. Taxonomy (GTDB): domain Bacteria; phylum Bacillota; class Clostridia; order Clostridiales; family Clostridiaceae; genus Clostridium_J. The sequence continues at coordinate 1,875 of DAMAVY010000200.1, forward strand.
ATCAGTCTGCATATTTAATAGGTTTCCTGGAGCATTGTCATAAATAATAATTCCTGATGCCCCTGCAGTAACAGCATTAGTCTCTTTCTCTGTAAATGTTATGGTTCCACGTTTTACTAAAGCAATTTTGCCTTTTGTATCAGTATTTTTAAAGTCATCAGATGTTCCAACTCCTGGGATAACTACATATTCTACTGAGTCTCCTGTAAGAGAGTTGAATTCTTTACTAGTTCCCTCGTTTGCATCTGTGTATCTTATTTTTGTTTCACCTACTAGTATATATGCTCCAGTTATTTTACTGTTGTTAATACTTGCAACTGATGTGGCAGCATTATAGGTTGATGGTGATCCAACCATGGAATTATCTGGATTAGATGTCAATGGGAGATTTGTTCCTAAATTGGATTTATGACTTGAACTATAATCATTTCCTGCTGCACACATTAAATTTATTCCTGTTGCTACTACTCTATCATAGGTTTTATTAATTACCTCCTCAGCTTCTGCTGTAAATCCAGCCCCTGAACCAAGACTCATATTGATTGCATCTGCACCTAAAGCTACTGCATCGTCTAATGCTGCTAAAATATCACTATCTTTTGCACCATTGGACTTATCACTAAATACTTTCATAATCATAAGTTGTGCATCTGGAGCAACTCCAGTTAATTTTTCACCATTAGCTCCTACTGTGCCAGCTACATGAGTACCATGACTTTTTAAATCTTTTACATCATTATCCTTATCTGCATAATCATAAGCAAAAGGAACCTTTTCACTCTTATATATCTTACCCTTTGCATTTGTATACTTAGAGTTCATAAGGTTAGTAATTTGAGTTTCTGTGTACTTTATATCTTTGGGACTATTTTTAAAAGCTTCATGACCAACATCTAGTCCAGTATCTAGTATTGCAACAACCGTGTTTTTCCCTGTATATCCAGCTTTATTAGCCTCTGTAGAACTAATAATTTCACTACTATTTTTCATGGTTGGCTCATGCCCAACTTCTGGTTCTGGTAAATAGTGAACCGTTGAAATAAATGCATTTTTTTCTCCTTTAATTGCCTTAATGGTTTCTAAATCTCCATACTTAGCAGTTAAAGCTAATCCATTCATTACCACAGTATACTCTTGTTCCACTACTACAGGAACTTCATTTAAAATTCTTTTTGTTATTGTTTCTTGTGCCTTCAATAGTTTATCGTTAATTCCTTGAGCTTTTGTTGATTGAATAAAAGATGATGGACTCTCTGATGTATTCTCTGCTGAATAGTACTCAATTAGAGGCTTGTCCTCTAATTCAACAATAATAGTTACTTCATCATCATATTTATATAATGAATCCAATTCACTATTTGACTCAGAATCAGCTATAGTACTTAATATTGTTTTTTCCCCTCTCATAATTGAATGTGCTCTACTGATATCAATATGCAAGTCAGTATTATCTGCATATGCTACAAATCCATTTGTAGCAAATACAGATGTTGTCATCACGATCATAGCAAAAACTCCTGCCATGAGACGCTTTAACCTATCACTCTTCATACATTTCCCCCCAATATAATTATTATTGTAAAATTTTCATTTATAACAATATATTACCATTATATGGTTTTATTACAAGTTATTTTTTCCATTATTTTACTTTATTTTTTGCAAAACAATACATTCTTTACTTATACAATTTGTTTACTCTGAAATTACCAGGTGAATTTTCCCTTCCTGTGAATGCAACTCACTGGTCATAAATAGCACGAAGGTCAGCGTCAAGGTAAACCAGAGCTTTTTATTTAAAAGCTTTATTGTACTTTTAGCTAAAGCATCCTTTCCCTCTGTATAAGTTATGTGGCTGACATTAATAAAAACAAGGTATTCTGCGACTTTGCAATCGTAGATACCTTGTTTTCTTATTATGATATAGTAATTTCTTCCTTTTAGGTATACTTATTAGCTTAGTAAAAATTATTTTTTCTTAACAGGAATCCAAATTTCACTGTAATAATTTTCATTCTGATTACCCTGTGGATAATCAGCTATATTGGTATACATTTCAATATTATAACCAGCTGCAATTTCATAATCTTTACAGTTAGGTAGCCATTCTGAGAAGATTTTTTGGTTTACATCTTGCAATGGTTTTGGCATTACTCCCTTGCAAGCAAAAACAGCCTAAGTGTGTTTTGGAATAATCTTTGTAATAAAACCCTCTGGAGTTACTGTGGATGGAATATAATTATCCGCAATCATATTCAATTACACCCAAGAAACGGAGCAAGTAATTTTCTACAATTGGCTCCTTTAAGAAAAATGCGCACTTAGCTTCAATTTATTTTTATTCCAAATTGAATACTAAAATAATAAGAAAGCCTAATTCGGAAATTGAAAATAATTGAGCAATAAAATAGGTTTCAATGAAATCATCAGATTTCCACTTTTGAATATAATACATAAGAAGTATTAAAGGTATAAATACTAAAGCAGAAATCAAGCCTATAAATCCTACACTTTTAGCAGTAAACCAAATACCAATCTCTGTCCCATATTTTACAAAATAATAAATAAATATGGGAATTGATAACACATTTGTTATAATGAATAATTTCAATTTCAAATACTGTGATAAAAATGCTAAAAAGAATAATGCACCAAGTATAGCGAAAAACCACAATATTTGTTTAAAAGGAAAACCAGCAACCTTTCTATAATTACTGCTGATATCGATTTCCTCGCAATAAATGGCTCGCTTAGTATGGGTTAGGTATCCAATTTTATAACAATTATTTTTACTAACACCAGATGAAAAGAAAAATTCAACTTTTTCTCCAGTAGAAAGATAAACATACTCCGTTGGATCTTTGCTATAATGTTTTGTTTCTACTACTTTCCCAATTACATAATTTAATTTTCCAGTCACAAATTGTGGAATATCAAGAAAGTACGGTTTAGTAAAATAAACTGTTATACCCATAACAATTACAATCCAAATAATTTTCCATAGACTAAACTTTCTTATTCTGAATCTTTTTCTTTCATAGGTTTTTTCTAAATAAATAAATTGAGGCCTTTGTTTTTCAGTATATTTCTCTGTGCCAAAAAGCTTATTCGGATATAGAGCTATTATAGTTCCTAATAGCAGCCAAAATATAATTTCAATTATAAAAAAACATGATTGGAATATTCTCATTCTTTTACCACCTTAAAATTCTCAATATATAATCTGGTTTATCCAAATTACGTCCTCTTATTTGGCTGAAAAATGTTCACTCTAATTTACATAGAAAGTAGCAGGAGTTATTATAACTCCTACTACTAATTTTTTATTAGTTAAATCACTTTACAAGAAAAAAACAAGGTATTACGACATCAACAAGTCAGTTTACTCGATATCGCTTTCATCAGGCGAAGTATTCATTGTATACTCTTTCTTTATCTCTTTATATATAATAACAGTTTCAGTAAATATACTAATAGGAAGTGTCATGATTAAAGACCTTAATAGGCATTTAAACCAATCTAAGTTTTTGTTTATTATAAAAACAAGAATCATTTGTATAATAAACAATAGGGTTAAGATTAGAAAAAATCTTTTTAATACATTCTTTAATCCTCCCCACTTTTTTACCTCTTTAAGAAAGCTAAAAAATAGAATAAAACCAACAATAATTATTCCTATACCTGATAAAACAAATAAGAAAAAGGAAATCAACACAAAATATTTAAAATATGATATCTTTGTTAATAATGTTATAGCAGCAAAAACAAAGAATGCTACTAACGAAGCAATCGCTGTTATTTGCAGACTATTGAAAATTATATCAATGTAATCCTTTGAAGGCTTTTCTTTAAAGTCTAATGTCTCCAGTTCCATTGAAATTTTTTGCCAATTCTTTTTAAAATCACTCCTTTCCTTCACATACCAATACCAGTTAATAATACAACATATCATACTTATTACTGTAAGGATTATTGCAACAGTTGGATCTTTAATATCTCTTTCTAAAAAATATCTAAAGACTAGGTTTAAGGGTGGACCGGAACATATAATTGTGTTCCAAATGGGACAATACAGTTTTGGCTTTAGAGCTTTGTTGAATTCTTTAACTACTTCTAATTCATTATTAACTTGAACCATTTGTTTTTTATCTCCTAAATACATAATTTCTGATGCAAATACGATAACCGTTGATGATAGTCATCGGATAAACCAAGTCATATTAGTTAATTCACTTTATAAGAATGTTATGAGTTAATAAAAGTGATAACTTCATCTATATTTTTCTTTCTTGTAAAATCCACTGCCTTGTCGTAACTGGCTAACATTCCTCTTTCATCAGGTGTCAATTCCCTTTTCC
>DAMAVY010000201.1:0-6219 GCA_032077725.1 Clostridium sp.
TGGGATATGTACTTCTTATATGTCTAACGATACTTGCAGTGTCTTTTCCTCCAGATACATTTAAAATAGTAGCCCCTGCAGCTATTCTTCCATCTATATCATCGCACTTGGAAGCTACGGTAACTAATATTGGTAAGTCTATTGTTTCCCTCAAACCTTCAATTACTTCATTTGAGATAGAAGCATTAACTACAACTCCCATAGCGCCTTTAAATTCAGCATCTAAAGCTAAGTTAATGACTCTTTTTCCTGTAGTAATAGATCCTCCTACGCCACAAAACAATGGAATATCAGATGCAAGTAATAAAGCTTCCGTTATCCTCGGTTGTGGAGTAAATGGATATACTGCAATAACAGCATCAGCATTGGTATTTCTTATCACCGCAACATCTGTTGAAAACACTAAGGATTTAATTCTTTTCCCAAAGATAATAATCCCGCTTGCATCTCTAATAACATTAGGCAATTCTATCATATGACTTCTAAGTAATCCTCTAAATTGTGGTACGTTTTTCTCCATAATACCTCTCCCATCTCACAATTATATTTGTGAATTCATACCTTAATAAAAGTATCTAACACCTCTTAACCTATTTAATTACTTTTGATACTTACATGATAGCATGGTTACATTGCAGTGTAAATATTTTATAATATAAACTTATATTTATATTTATATAAAGAAAAGGCTAGAAAACTAACTAGTGCATATACTATTAGATCTCCCACAACTAAATTTCTTGGGAGAGTTAGAAGTGGCATTCCAAGCTGATTTCTAACTGCATTATGTCCCGCAAGTGAGCCAGTTGTCATGGCTTCCGTGTGTCCTACAAAAAGTCCACTTTTTTATCCAGCGTAGAATAAATTATCAAGTCTTAATACCTTCATTTGATTACTTCTTGGTGCTACAGATAAATATCTAATGGATAATATGAAGTCATAAGCTTTGCATGCTGAAAGAGCTGCGGCACATGCACTACGTTTCAAATTCCACCCAATTTAAAAAGACCGTGATTAAATTCCACGGTCTTTAAAAAACTCATCAAAGATAGCTACACATTTATTTATATATTTACATAGCTCTATAAGGAATTTTAAAAAATAGTTTGAAAAGACATTTCAAGAAAGGCCAGGATTAACTTCTGGTCTTTTATGCTACATAAATAAATGCAATAAAACATAGCGCCAATAATTGTATAAAATAGTCTTCTGCTCCTCTAGTCTTGATTAACTTACATCCATAATATTTTTTATTCAAGGGCCATAAATAAGGTGTTCCCATTTTGGTAAAGCTATCGGCCGCTAAATGTAATCCATAGTTAATAAACCATGCTAATGATATGTATTTATTAAAAGTTAGTATAATTAAACTACTTAAAGCTAATGCTAATAGTGAATGTGTACAAGTCCTATGTTTTATGCCTAATAGATAGTCCCAATCCGGAGCAGTAGATCCTAACACTCCTATAATAGAAATTGGATTATTCAAGATTAATGGAATAGTTGCAGCTATACCTATATTAATATGTGTTCGTTTCATCATTTGTATATCCTCCTATTCTCTCTACTCTTTGACCATATTGTACTATATGTTCTCTCCAAAAGTATATAAAAAACCCTATCCATCAGTTTGGATAGGAAAAATGTCTTTAGTTGGCTATATAACTAGAGCGTGAAAATAACAAAAGACTAGGAGTTTTCCTAGTCTTTTGTTATTTTTAAATATTTATAATTTACTTAGTCTCACTCTAAGCTACATTTTATTTTAAATTAAATTGAGCCTTCATCTCTAACTTATCACTACTAAAAGTAAAGTTAGCATTTGAACCATCTTTATTCATCCATGTGTACATTACAGACTCCATATCCATAATCTTTGTTTGAGAAGTTAATTGACCTTCTCCCAATATTGCTTTAACTTCATCAAATGTCATTCCTTCTGTAGCTTGATTATATTTTTCTAATGTTATCCCAGCATCCATATTGCCTAATCCAGCTTGAGCTTTTGCAGTTACTTCATCATTTTGTATAGTAACAGTAACATTACTTATTCCTGAACCATTCCAAGTATACATTTTACTTTTAATACCACCTACTTCTGATGAACTTAATTCTTTCCCTTCTCCAAGGATTGAAACTACTTCATCATATTTAGCGCCCATGTTTACTTTTAAGAAGTTCTCATAAGTTACTTTTGTCTCTTCTTTTTTCTCCGGTTTCTTCTCTTCTTGTTTTTCAGCTGATTTTGTTGAAGTCTCATTCTTTGCACTAGTTTTATCTTTTCCTCCATTACCTCCTATAGCAGCAATAACGATTACTACTATTATAAGCCAAAACCACCATCTTTTGAAAAATTTCTTTTTTACTTTAGTTTCTTTCATGTAAATTACCCCCGTAAATATATTTTTGTTACAAGTCCATTGTATAATAAATAAACATTTTGTCAATTATTTGTTCGTAAGGTGAATAAATGAAATAATTAAAGATGTTTAGTAAAACAATACAAGTTATAGGCTCTGTACGTGGAATTGTGGCACTTTCACTGCATATGATAAGTTTTCTTTACCTAAAAATCGTTTCATTACATATAACGAAGTTGCTTTCCATTAGCTCCATGACCAGTTAATATAAAGCACTTACCTAATTCATTTCTTCTATGAGAAGTCTTAATTTTTTATCATTGTAGCATATTCTATCTAAAGTCTTATCCATAATCTCGCTATATGCTGCAGGATTATAATTAACTGTTATCTTATTTTTATTATATAGTTAGGTGAAAATACATTTAATGCACAAAAAAGAACTCTCTTTTTATATAAGAGTTCTTTTTATCATTATATATCTATAAAAAAAATGAAATTTTGTCCTAAACTAGCTTTTGCATAAATATATTGTCTAAATTTAATTTGTTAACTCTTCTACAAACTTCTTCTGAATCTAAAGTATATAATCCAAGGTCTTTCATTCTCTCGAAATATCCTGAGCCTGCAAAGGTATATCGATTTCTCCTACCTTCTGTAGTCTCTACTTTTTCATTTGCATAGGCTATTAAATCTCCTACAGCTAAATTTCTTGGGAGAGTTAAAAGTGGCATACCTAGCTGATTTCTAACTGCATTATGTCCCGCAAGTGAGCCAGTTGTCATGGCTTCCGTGTGTCCTACAAAAAGTCCACTTTTTTCCCCAGCACAGAATAAATTATCAAGTCCTAATACCTTCATTTGATTACTTCTTGGTGCCACAGATAAATATCTAATAGAGTTTCCCTTGCCACCTGCATATGGATCTACAAATTTAGCATCTTCAAGGCCTTCAATTTTTCTTAATTTATCTAATGGATAATATGAAGTCATAAGCTTTGCATGTGCAGTATGTTCGGAAGTACGATATATAGAGATATATTTAAAACTCATAACTTTAATATTAGAAATTCAATAACAAATTCTTTACCTGAAAGCACTATAGGCGAAAAGATAAAAAAACTTAGATATAATCTCGGATTAACTCAACTTCAATTTGCAAAACAAATTAGAAAGGGATTTAGCACAGTTACAAGGTGGGAACAAAATATTACAGTACCAAATGGGAAAAATATATCTTCTATTATAAGTGTATTCAATTTATCTCAAGATTATTTTAAATAAGTATGATACTCATTGATAATTACTTATTAATATTTTACATTTAGTATAATATATTAAAATACATTTAGATATATTTTGTTTCATTGAATCCTCATAAAATTTATAAGGCTAGCATGGATTACTCCATGCTAGCCATTATTATTTTAATATATTTACACTAAATTATTTAAAGACCTACTTCTTTTTTTAAAGCATCTTGAAGAACCTGAGAAAAATTTATTTTATTTTCTTCTGCTAACTTGTTAAGCCATGATGGTATGGTTAAAGTTTTCTTTACAGCTTTATTATCATATTCTTTTAATATATTTTTCATATTTACTTTAACTAAAATTAAAGTTTCATCATTTTTAACTTTAATATTTGTTATATCTGTTGATTTTGGTATTTCCAACTTATCATTATACAAATCGAATATTTCTAATTTCAAGGCATCCTCAGCCATATTATAAGCTTCATCTATACTTTCACCATAAGTTATTATGTTTTCAAAGTCTTTAAATCTTATATTATAGTCCTTATCTCCTAGTTTTTTAATTATAGCCGGAAATATAAAGGTTTCTTTGCACATAAAAATCCTCCTTACTTTTTAATATTTTATTTGGTTAAATTAAAATCTATATATAACTCTTTCAGCTAGGGCTATTTAAGCCCCAACTGTTTGAGTATTTGATTTGCAGTACCTATTGGTATATCTTTTGTACCATGATAAGGAATTATTAGTGTTTTATTTAATTCCTTATGTATTAATTTTATGTGTGAGCCTTGTTGGCTTTTGATTTGCCAACCTTTTTCTTTAGCCATTTTTAACAACTGTTTCGCATTCAATATCTTACCTCCTCCCTATATTTATATTATATCATACGTATAATACGTATTCAATAGTATTTTTAAATTAATTTGTTCTCTAATTTATGCAGTTTCTGCAAAATCAACATAAAAAATAAGACCAATAAAGATTTTCATTTCCATCTTTAGTCATTTAAGTTTTAATATATTATATGCTAATTTAAATAATCCTTATATTCCTTGAAATATCAACCGTTATACGTATTTATAAATTAATTAATTAATTATACTGAAATAAAAAAGAAAGTAGATGAGACTCTTAATCATAAGAAATCAACTACTTTCTCTATATTTCAAGAAGGTTTAACTGCAAATCTATTTTTAATATATTTTATATTAATTTAAATCTACAGTTTTTATTATTACGTCCACCCCTTAGCAAAGCTTCCTATTACCTTTACTAAGGGTCTACCAAATCTAAACTAGCTTAAAAATAATAATAGCTAGAATTAATATACTCATTGCAAGAATATATATAATTGGTTCAAAGGACATAATAATCCCTCCTCAATATTCACTTTGATAGTAGTATATTAATTAACCCTTAAATTTATTCCTTATAATTTTCACTTTATGAATTACAGTCTTAAAATATGGTTATTGGGATGTGGGATTGCTTTAAACATTGTATTTATATGCCTTCTAATAGCATAAAAAAAATAGGCTAGTAAGGATTTTTTTACTCCCCACTAGCCTTAAAATTATATTATTTCAACTTCGATTGCATCTATAGTTCTTCCTACTATACCTGCAAAGTCTGTATCGTTATTAACCCACTCAAGCCAAGAACCTCCTAACAGATGTACTCTATATCTTATAGAATATCCATTTAACCCCTTAAGTTTCATTTGAACTCTATCTATAGGTATACCATTACCAGCAAAATCATAATTTCCATTAGATGATTTATAGTTCTGTACCCAAGAATAATAATCTCTATTAACCGGAGATACCCTAAATAGTATTTCACCTTGAGAAGGATATGCATATAAATTCTTTACCGGAGTTCCTAACCACCCTGCAAAGTCCTCTAAGTTCTTAACCCAAGAGAAATTATCCACCTTGATAAAAGAATCTATCTTCTTTTTACTTAGTGTTGGTTGAGTTTCGGGCGCAATAGTATTAATGTTGCCATTACCACTTAATTTAGATTTAAATTCATTCCACTTGTTCCAATTATTAGCCGACCATGGACTAGGGCAAACTTTATGACTAGCGTCATAATGTCTTACTACTCTATCTGCAGTAATGCTATATTTAGCCATTAAATATTTAACTAATTCCATAGTATTACTTTCTGTAATGGCTGATATATCTCCATCTGTAGCACACATCTCTATAGCTATACTGTTTTGATTTGTAATGCCATACTTACCATTACCATCACCACAATTCCAACTTGCATTATGATCTTCCACAACTTGGACTATGCTATTATCATCTATGAAATAATGCGCGGAGGCATCTCTATTTGCACCACCAAAATAATTAGCATTTCCTAAAGTTGTATCATTTTGGTTACCCGTGAAGTGCATAACTATATACTTTATTGATTGACCATTTCTTCCTGAAAAATTATAATTTGATATTTTCTTTGTTATATCTAACATATTACATATTCCTCCTCAAATTTTTAAAATTAAAAGAGTAAGGTTGCCCCTACTCTAGCAATTATTTATTAACTTGTTTTACCAATTGATTTGCATATACACTTGCACCTACTACTAAAA
>DAMAVY010000202.1:0-3471 GCA_032077725.1 Clostridium sp.
CAACCATATTCTATTTTTTCTATCTTGGTCCAAGTTTTTGAAGCTGCTATATCATTAAAATTGTAATTCATTATATACCTCTCAAATTATAAATTATCTCTCACTCTCTAGCTTACATCTTAATTGTCATTTAAATTCTTACTTTATATTAACATGTATACTTAATTTTACATCACCTGTTTTATTCTATTATACGGAATATTTAGATTTACTACAAATATTTTCTATACTTGAGCAAATTAAGATAAAAAAACATTGTAGTTCATACATCTTATTTATTATTTTTTGAATTTATGGTAATATATTCATATAAGTATTGATAATTTAATTTTAGTAATGAGGGATGTGTTTATTTGAAAAATTATTCTTTCTTAGATTTAGGTAAGTATTTATTAATCTTCATTCCGATATCCTATTTATTAGGATTAATAGTTATGTTTATAATTCAATGTTGGGAGTTTTTTATATGAAAAAGTGGTTACTAAACAAATCTATTCCAAAACCAGCATTCTTATTAATTATTGTTTTACTTTCCATATCAGCTTTCTTATATGGAGGAATTACATTTTTAAAAATGGGAATTCACTATGGAACTGTTTCTGGCTATTCCATGGAGCACACTTTAACAGATGGAACTAAATTGCTTTATATAAATGCTGACTTAAAAAAAATCAACCGTGGAGATATAATTGCCATGTCAGCATCTATGGACAATGAACCCTGCCACTTTGTTAAACGTGTCATAGCACTTCCCAATGAGAGTATAAAAATTAAAGGAAATAAAGTATATATAAATGGGGAATTACTAGATGAGCCTTATGCTTATTATAGCAGTGAAAGCCAATGTGACTTAAGCCTTACAGTACCTGAAGATGGATATTTTATTATGGGCGATAATAGGATGGATAGTCTAGACTCTTGCGACTTTGGACCAATCTCTAAAAAATTAATAGTCCAAGTGGTATTGAAAATTAGAAAATAAAGGGTCATAAGAGTGCATTACCATTATGGAATGCCATATAGAGTAATATATATACGTACTCCTTATTTCACTCTAATATAATCTTACCATTCAGTATTTTATACTGCATCACAAGTAACAATGTTTACTTACATCGAACTTGCCTTTGGCAATTCACATAATTTAATGCTTGAATGTGCTCTGTTCGATTGGCGAATAAAATTCTGCGTGCGTTTTTATTGACACTCCACATATGAATACCGGTATCTCCTGTACTTATATAAATATTAGTGTCATTAGGCAATTTTAAAAAAGCACGATATAATTGATTTATCATACCACCATGAGAAACTATTGCCACAGTGGAATCTTCAACATTTTCAGAAATGATTTTAGACATAACATTTTCAGCTCTATACCTAAACTCAAGCATTGATTCTTGCTCATAAACAGCCTTGTGAATTGGTAAATTTTCAACAAAAGGATATTTTGCATCCACTTCTTTTCTTTGTAACCCAGCAATTAACCCATTATTAAATTCCATCAGATCTTTTTCATAGCAAATTTCAGTATGAGTTTCTTCTGAAAGAAAAGTAGCCGTTTGTGAAGCTCGTATTAAAGTGCTACTATAAATCCTATCTAGTTTATACATAGACTTAATCCATTCCGCCATACAATAAGCCTGCTTCTTGCCTTTCTCTGTAAGTCCAAAATCTGCACGTCCTTCATAGACATCCAATAAATCTGCTTCAGATTCGCCATGTCTTATAACTAAAATATTCATATTCCCAATACCCCCTCTAAAAAATAAAGGCTGATTTGATGTATTCAAAACAGCCTTTATAATGATTGTAAAAATAAATACAAACTTTAATTAATGAATTTATAATTCCAAATTCTCACATCTCTAAACTTCTCAATTTCCCATTGTCAATTACTCAAATTTTTAATTATCAAAATTAATACTATTTTTTCTTAATCTTTCTATTACTCTTTTGTCTGTAATTAATGCTGCAGTTTCACTTTCTAAATTTTTCTTTTCTGCGTATTTTCCTTCATAAGATAAAAAGTTGAAATTTCCTATTATTGCAAAGTTATTATCACATATTAACATTTTCTCCCCAGTATCACCCTTTTTTATTTTGAAGAGATCTTTATATATACTAAAGTCTTCTACCAAATTATTAGCTATACTTGCTGAATTTTTTTCCATGTTATCATTGTCAGTATCTAGATTGGTTTCATTCCCATAAATTATTCTAACTTTTACTTTTTTGTCCAAAGCTTTCTTTATAGAAATATAAACATTTTCCTTGTGCATAACATGATTATTAATACATGGACTAATAATGTCAATTTCACTTTCAGCTCCAGCTAATGCTTCTTTAAATTTTTCTTTAATCCCATCCGATTTAATGATTTTATAGTTAGTAACATTAATGTTCGTTAAGTGCTGCGCAATGGAAATTGATGTATCTGCATTCTTTTGAATTGAATTTAAGCAACTTCCTTCAAGCTCTTCTATATTCTTCCTTATAGCTTCACTTACTTTATTATATTCGGTCTTTCCTTCTAGCTCATTAAATTCATCTGCAATATTACTTACTATTTGACTTATTTCATTTTGATTTTTCTTCATACTTTCATCTGTAATTGTATTAATATGATTTTTTAAGTTATTTATAAAATCACTTTTTCTTTGGCTATCAATTCCTTGAAATATCATAGCTTTCAATTGTTTTTCCACATTTGAACCAATTTGTATCTTTAAAAAATTATTTTGTTTAGTTAAAAAACGTTCTACTTCATCGCTATACAATTCCATACTTTCACTTAAACAATCGTGAATTTCATTGTTTATTGATTTATCATCTTTAATATCTCCATCTACAATATAATTTTTTATTTTGTTTTCTATATTCCCCATAAGTTCTTCATTATTCTGCAAAAACTTATTTCGGATTTCCTTTATAATATCTTCATAATTATTGCATATTTTTTTCCCAATAACATTAATAGATTCCTTTCCATCAAATCTTTTATTTCCAGTTATTGAGGTTGCAATGATATTAGGTATATTTCTATCTAAAATATTATCTACGTATTGCCTTGCTTCCTGTTTTGTTTTGTTAAATTCCACATTTATTTTTTCTTTTATACTATTTTTTATATTCTTATTTTCTTCCAACACCGTAATAGTTACATCTTCTTCTACTTTTTCTCTTGTCTTATTTAACAGATGAGAATAAATTACCTTTGCAAATAAAACAATGCAAACAATAGCTAATACCACCACTAATAAAACAATAATTAACACAAATCCATTTTTCCCCAGACTATTGAACATCTTTTTCCCCCTATTTGTATAAATAAATGCACATAATATATCATTTTGGTTTATACTTGTTCTTTCCCCTTTTATTTACATTATATCATATACCAGGTGTTTTATTTATACCTAATTTAGTATTATTTTTTAATAAATAGTTTTAATTACTATTTATTGTTAT
>DAMAVY010000202.1:3481-6198 GCA_032077725.1 Clostridium sp.
GTTATATTGGTAGTTAAATTCAACTTGAAGCTATTGAAAAAAATAAAGAGTGTTTTTATTTTTTTTAAACACTCTTTTTTATTTGCACTTTCTATTCATTTCAAACTATTCTTTTAGCCTTTTAGTCATTAAGTGAAGGTTACAATAGTTTTCCTCAGTACTTATAACTCCGTTATCCTTATATCCATGTTCTAAAAACCATTGTAAATTTCCATTAGGAAAAGAACCAAATTCATCACTAATTACCTCTATAGTCTTGTATTTATCAGTGAGCTTTTCCTCTAATTTTTCTAGTGGATAAGACTTATAATCAAATTCTGTAGAAGAAAAATATATACAAGATAAAAAAGCAGTTGTTGGATCCTTCGGTATATCATATGGCACCTGTAATGATGGGAGATATTCTACCCCACCAACTACCTTTCCTTTGTCTAGGTGTAAGTAACCATAAAATCCATTACATTGCTTAGATAAAAATTGTTTCTTTTTTAGGCAGCTTTGGGCACAATCATTTATTGTACATCCTCTTGAAAGTAAATGAATAGTCTGGTCTGCAAGCTCTAAAATTTGTCCATAAAACTTTTCTTTTCCATAATCTATTATATAAGGTTGCTCTACTATTTCTTTTCCTTCCTTCACTTTTTCAATAACACTTTTATTTAAGGGACTTCTCCACCTTATCTTATCGTTGAATACCGTTAAAAAAGGAAAGTATATGTTATTTTCTTTTGCAATTTGAGGACTTTCAGAAATATCATAATAATTTATTTCAAAGTCATCTTCATAATTATTCAACAAATTAATGGTTTCATTACTGATTGGGCACTGAAAGTTAAAAAAGTAGAAATCTATTTTCATGATATACACCCTTTCGTGAAATAATTAGTTTATAACTTTTAAATCTACGCTTCTATTAAGTCTCTATGCTCTTTCGTTAATTTTTAATATTTTATGAATATTATACCATATATTTAAATAAGAGTAGTGATATAATATAGTGTGATGTTATAAGAATTTTTGAGATAACTACTGGAGGTTATAAAATGAAAGTATTGTTAATTAATGGTAGTGCCCATAAGAATGGTTGCACTTATACAGCTCTTAGGGAAGTTGCAAAAGAACTTGAAAAAGAAAATATAGAGACTGAAATATTTCACATTGGGAACTTACCTATTAGAGGATGTACCGGCTGTGGAAATTGCGGTAAAACAGACAGCGGTAAGTGTATCTTTAATGATGACACTGTGAATATTGTCTTAGAAAAGGCAAAGGAAACAGATGGATTTATCTTCGACTCTCCTGTTCATTATGCAGGTGCATCCGGTATGATGACCTCTCTCTTAGATAGGGTTTTCTATGCAGGAAAGGACTTTGCATATAAACCAGGAGCTGCTGTGGTAAGTTGCCGTAGAGCTGGATCAACAGCTGCTTTAGACCAACTAAACAAGTATTTTACTATCTCTAATATGCCAGTAGTGTCCTCACAATACTGGAACATGGTTCATGGCAACACACCTGAAGAGGTTAAACAAGACCTTGAAGGCATGCAAATCATGAGAACTGTAGGAAAAAATATGGCATGGCTTCTTAAATCCATTGAAGCAGGTAAAAAAGCAGGAATAACATTACCAGAAAAAGAAAAAAAGGCAAGAACTAATTTCATTAGGTAATGAAAAGAAAGACAAGCATAGGACTGAACCCCTGCTTGTCTTTTTATACTTCCTTGTATTTACTCATACCCCTTAGGATTCTTACTTTGCCATCTCCAAGAGTCTTCACACATTTCTTTAATACCCTTTTCTGCACTCCAACCTAGTTCTTCATTTGCTTTCTTTGGTTCTGCATAGCATGTTGCAATATCACCAGGTCTTCTAGCTGTGATTTTATACGGTATTTCTTTTCCACAGGCTTCTGAGAAAGCTTTAACTATATCAAGAACGCTATATCCATTACCTGTTCCTAAATTATAAGTTACAAGACCTGAATTTTTGCTTAGTTTTTCCAGAGCTTTAAGATGGCCTTTTGCTAGGTCAACTACATGAATGTAATCCCTAACCCCTGTGCCATCTGGAGTGTTATAGTCATCTCCAAAGACATTAAGCTCTTTAAGTTCTCCTATAGCTACCTTTGTAATGTAAGGCATTAGATTATTAGGAATACCTCTTGGATCTTCTCCAATAGTTCCACTAACATGTGCTCCCACTGGGTTAAAATAGCGAAGTAATGCAATATTTAAGGAATTATCCGCCCTATATACATCTCTTAAAACATCCTCAAGCATTAACTTTGTTCTTCCATAAGGATTTGTAGCTGAAAGAGGTGACTCCTCAGTTATTGGAACAATTTCAGGATCTCCATATACAGTTGCTGAAGAGCTAAATACAAGATTTTTAATCCCATGTTTTCTCATAAGCTCTAAAAGTACAAAAGTACTAGTTAAATTATTATGATAGTATTCTAAAGGCTTAGCTACAGATTCTCCAACAGCTTTGAAGCCAGCGAAATGGATAACTGAATCTATATTATTCTCTACAAAAACTTTATCCATATCTTTAGCATTTAAAACATCATATTTATAAAACTTAGGCTCTTTCCCTGTAATTCCTTTAATCCTATCCACAACTAATTCCTTACTATTACTTAAATTATCTACAATAACAACCTCGTATCCTGCATTTAGTAGTTCTACAGTTGTATGACTACCTATATAACCCATT
>DAMAVY010000203.1:0-6182 GCA_032077725.1 Clostridium sp.
AGAGAATACCTAGCTAAGTTTATGTTTTTTGGAGAAAGTGTATTTAAAAGGGTTTAAAATCTTTCAGGTGGTGAAAGAACAAGATTGAAGCTTAGTAAGTTACTATATGAGGAAATAAATTTATTGGTCCTTGATGAACCTACTAATCATTTAGATATTGAATCTATTGAAACCTTAGAGAATGCTTTAGAGAAATTTAAAGGAACAATATTTTTTGTATCTCACGATAGGTACTTTATAAATAAAATTAGTAGTAGAATAATTGCTATTGAAGATAAAGATTTCATTAATTATTTAGGCAATTATGATTACTATAAAATAAAGTATAAGGAGAAAATAAAAGAAAAATTACAGGAGAAATTAAATCAAAAAGAAAAAATCAAAAAGAAAAAATCAATTGATTTATCTAAAATAAATGAGAAATCAAAGAAAAAACTAGAAGACGAAATGAGTCTTTTGGAAGAAAAATTAAATGTAGTAACAAAGGAAATGAATACATTAGTAGACGATTATGAAAATATTAATAAATTATTCTCTCAAAAGATTGAGCTAGAGAATAAAATAGAAAATATCATGGAAAAATTAATAGAATACTTAGATTAAGCTAAAAGTAGTTACATGATTATTGTATTTTTATGTAATTACTTTTTATATAGATGAATAAAAGTATGCTAAATATTTTTACTTATTCAATAAAATATCATAATAATAATTGTCATAATTGAAAATGTATCATACAATATAGTTATAAATTCAAAATTAGGAGGTCAATAATGAAAGGCGAAAGTAGAAAAAGAATTGCAACGTTAGATAACAGAATTAATACAACTAAAATTGTAACACTATACATTTTGAATTATCTTATATATGAAAAGAGAGAAGAATATGGATTAGAAATAGTTAATTATATTAATAAAAATTTTACTAAGGTATCCAATGGACTCGTTTATCCATTACTTAGAGATTTAGAAGAAAATTTATATCTTATTGCGAAGTGAGAAGATTTTGACAGGAAAAATAAACGGCTTTATAAAATTACAGATGAGGGTATTGAATATTATAATAGAATAAAACCTGACTATTTGGATTCCATAGAATATAATATTTCAATTTATAATAATGTGAAAACTGTAATTTATAAAAAATAGTTAATTGTATTTTATGTGATGCTTCAGTTCAATTCAACTATACATAGATATTAATCACATATAGAATATTTGAAGAATATTATATATGGAATTACAATTTAAAAGGAGAAGTAGATATGTATAGGATAACCTTAGATCCAGGACATGGTGGTAGTGATCCAGGCGCTGTTTATGGAAATTTAATAGAAAAGAATATAGTGCTAGTTGTAGCTTTAAAATGTCGTGAAGAGCTTATTCGTCATGGAGTTGAGGTGCAAATGACTAGGGCTTCTGACATTTACGTGGGACTTTCTGAAAGAGCTATCATGGCTAATAATAATAAATCGGATTTTTTTGTCTCTATTCACTGCAATGCAGGTGGAGGAGATAGAGGAGAAGTAATCTATTCAATATATAAAGGAAAAGGCTTAGAGCTTACAAATAAGATAAGCAACGAAATGATGAAAATTGGACAAACTGCAGTTAAAACTTATAACAAAATGGGAAGTGGAGGAGTGGATTACTTCGCAGTTATAAGAGAAACTTCAATGGATTCTATTATTGTTGAATGTGCTTTTTTGGATAATGAAACAGACAATAAAATAATTGATTCCATTGAAAAGCAGCAAGCTTTTGGTATTGCCATTGCGAAGGGGATTCTTGAACAATTGGGCATTAGTTATAAAGAAAGCAACAAATCTACAATTCCGAGTGAAAATAGTACTGATAATAAAACATGGGATAATAGTGTAAAAGGGAAAATAGGTGTTATTACAGCAAATGATGTAAATGCTAGATTAGATCCAAATGGAACTATAATAGGATCTCTAAATAAGGGTGATAAAGTAAAATTGTATAGATTAGAAGGAGATTGGTATCATTGCTATAGTATTAAATCAGGCTATAATAGAACCTATATCTACAAAGACTATGTCAATATTACTGAGGAAAACACTAATACTACAGCAAAAAAAGAAGGAATAGCATATTGTACTGTACCTGTATTAAATGTGAGAAATGGTGCTGGTACAGGCTACTATATCCAAGGAGTTCTTAATTTAAATGAGAAAGTAGCTGTATTAGCTAAAAGTGGAAATTGGAGACAAGTAAGATATTACAATGCCTCTGCAAACGCAAATAAAATTGGATGGGTAAATGCATCATATTTGAAAATTGAAATTGATGTTTAATATGGACATTAAAAGAATAAAAATATAGTAAAAAGCTTCATTCATAGTAAAGGTACTATGATGAAGCTTTTTTATTTTTATGACTATTACATATGATAGATGAAGCGAAATTAAAATCATATTAATATTTTTATTGTTCATGAATAATTTTTAAGGTTTTGAAAATAATATTGAGTGGGAGGTGAGAGTAATGGCTAAAAACAAACAAAATAAACCTAAAAAGGATCCTAAAGTGAATGGTGAACTTACTTCTATGAATGACAAATCAAATGAAAGTAGAAATTCAAAAAATGGATATATGGAGCAACAACCAAATTCACATTCAAATCAAATGAAATAAGTTTTGGTGCTTATAAAAATGATAATAGCCCTACATTGAAATATGTAGGGCTGTTATCATTTTTAAAGTTTTAATAAATTATTATAGGATGTTTTTATTTATATGCATAAGATATTGTGTGTTTATGATTAGCAACTATTTCTTATTCATTGATTTTTTTATAAATTAAAACTATAATTCTTTTTAT
Source organism: Clostridium sp. (assembly GCA_032077725.1). Taxonomy (GTDB): domain Bacteria; phylum Bacillota; class Clostridia; order Clostridiales; family Clostridiaceae; genus Clostridium_J. The sequence goes on from DAMAVY010000203.1 coordinate 2,845, forward strand.
AAGATTATGAAGGGAAGTTTAACATGGAAGAAAGATTACAAAAATACATGGCTAGATGTGGAGTAGCTTCTAGAAGAAAATGTGAAGAAATAATATTATCAAATAGGGTTAAGGTTGATGGAGTTTTAGTAAATGAGTTAGGGACTAAAATAGATCCTTTAATTAATTTAGTTGAATTAGATAATACACAAATTACACCGGAAGAAAAGAAATTATATATAGCATTAAATAAGCCAACTGGATATATATCAGCAGTAAAAGATGATAGGGGTAGAAAGACATTATTAGATCTTATCAATGTAGAAGAAAGAATATATCCTGTAGGAAGGTTAGATTATGATACCTCTGGACTAATACTTCTAACTAATGACGGAGATGTTTATAATAATATAATGCACCCAAGAGTGGCTATTAATAAAACTTATATAGCTATTTTAGAAGGCATAATTGATAATGAAGTGAGATTTAAATTTGAAAAAGGAATTGATATAGGAGATTACATAACAGCCCCGGGTAAATGCGAACTACTAAATATATATAAGGAAACTTGTGAAGTAGCAATTTCTATTCATGAAGGTAAAAATAGGCAGATAAGAAGAATGTGCGAAGCTGTAGGACATCCAGTACTTAGTCTTAGTCGCGTATCTATCGGAAATATAGTTTTAGGAAATAATTTAAGAGAGGGGCAATGGAGACATTTAACCGAGGCAGAAGTGGATTATCTGAAGAATGGTGGTATGAGCTTTGTTTAAGTATTTAGGTAATATTACAGATTTAGCTCATTATATTATTGAAAACTATGTAATTGATAGAGATGTAGCTGTGGATGAAACATTAGGAAATGGTGGCGATTGCGATTTCTTAAGTAAAAATTTCAAGAAAGTATATGCCTTTGATATTCAACCTTTAGCAATTGAGAATTATAGAAGAAGATGTAATGATAATGTTACTCTCATTTTGGATTCTCATGAAAATGTAAGAGAATATATAAAAGAAGAAATTGATGTAGCAATCTATAACTTGGGTTTTCTTCCTGGAGGAGATAAAACAATTACAACTCATGCGGAATCAACGTTAAAAAGTATTGTAAAAACTTTAGAAATTATAAAAAGTGGGGGATTTGCTATTATAGCTGTATACTGTGGTCATAATGAAGGACTACAAGAAAGTGAAGAAGTTATGAAATTGGTAAGATCTTTACCAAAAAGTAGATTTGGTGTAATGTTACACAAAGTAATTAATCGCAGTGAAAATGCTCCATATTTATTAGTTATTGAAAAAAAGTAATATTTTATAAAACATGGCATCACAATGTTTTATGCAAATTTAAAAATACTATTATAATGTCAATTATAATAGTATTTTTTAGTGTTTTTTCATAAAAAATATTCTTTAAAAAGTTTTAGATTGAAGTATCTCCAATCATATGATAAGATGAAGCATATGATTCATTTTTCTGTAAAATGAATTGTATGCTAGATAATCTTTTATAAGGAGTTATAATATGGAGAATAATGGTACTGATTTGATGAAAATAATACAAACCAAATTTTCAAGATTAAGTAAAGGACAAAAACTTATAGCTGAATACATTTTAAATCATTATGATAAAGCAGCATTTATGACTGCAGCAAAACTTGGTGTAAGCGTAGGGGTAAGTGAATCCACAGTAGTTAGATTTGCAAATCAATTAGGTTACGAAGGATACCCTGAACTTCAAAAGGCTCTTCAGGAGCTTATAAAAAACAAACTTACAACTGCGCAAAGAATAGAACTATCAAATGACTTTATTACTTCCGATAATGCTTTAAAGGGAGTTTTAAAATCTGATATAGAAAATATTCGAAACACAATGGAGAAAATAAATTATGAGGCTTTTGAAAATACTGTAAATAGTATACTAAATTCTAAAAAGATTTACATAGTAGGACTTAGAAGTTCTGCTGCACTTGCTGACTTTTTAGGGTTTTATTTAAGCTTAATATTAGACAATGTTAAAATTGTATCCTATGGAATGAGTGATATTTTTGAACAGATGTTAACATTGGGAGAGGAAGATTGCGTAATTGGAATAGGATTTCCTCGTTATGCAATGAGAACTGTTGAAACCCTAAACTATGCTAAATCTCGAAGAGCAGACGTAGTTGCAATCACTGATAGCGTTTTATCACCATTAGCAACAATAGCTGACTATACACTTGTAGCTGAAAGCAATATGGCTTCATTTGTAGATTCCCTAGTTGCGCCATTAAGTGTTATCAATGCACTTATAATAGCTGTAGGTTTAAAAGAAAAAGATAAAATATCTAAAACATTTAATGACCTTGAGCAAGTATGGCAGGAATACCAAATTTATTCCTATAAAGATAGTAATGATATAAATAAATTATAATTTTTGTAAATTATTGTTGATTTATAAGTGAAAGTGGTCTATTATGGATATAAAGAGATGTAAACGTTTTTCAATTTGCAACTTTTCCGTTATTTTTTTAAAAAAAAGAAGGAATTTAAACGTTTGCATAGAATACATTTATTATTAAGATTTAATTTGCTGCATCTAGCATCAAAATAAATAAATATTATTGTTTAAATTTAGGAGGTATTTTTAATATGGACACTAAAACTTATATTGAACAAGTATTAGAAAACGTAAAAAAAAGAAATAGTGGAGAACCAGAATTTATTCAAACTGTTGAAGAGGTTTTAAACTCTATCGGACCTGTAATGGATAAACATCCAGAATATATAGAGTCAAACTTACTAGAGAGATTCTGTGAACCTGAAAGACAAATAATGTTTAGAGTTACTTGGACTGATGATAATGGCAAAACTCATGTTAATAGAGGATATAGAGTACAATTTAACGGAGCTATAGGACCTTACAAGGGTGGCTTAAGATTCCATCCATCTGTTTATATAGGAATAATTAAATTCTTAGGATTTGAACAAACTCTTAAAAATTCTTTAACTGGACTTCCAATTGGTGGAGGTAAAGGTGGTTCTGACTTCGATCCAAGAGGAAAGTCAGATGCAGAAATAATGAGATTCTGTCAAGCATTTATGACTGAATTATATAGACATATTGGACCAGACGTAGACGTTCCAGCTGGAGATATGGGTGTTGGAGCAAGAGAAATAGGATATTTATATGGACAATATAGAAGAATCAGAGGAGCTTTCCAAAATGGAGTTCTTACTGGAAAAGGTTTATCTTATGGCGGAAGTTTAGTAAGATCAGAAGCAACTGGATACGGTGCTACTTACTTCTGTGAAGAAATGCTTAAACATGAAGGAACAGACTTAAAAGGAAAAACTGTTTCTGTTTCTGGATTTGGTAA
>DAMAVY010000204.1:0-2790 GCA_032077725.1 Clostridium sp.
GCATAAGCTTTTATAATTCTTTTTCCTTCTTCAAGTTCCATATTCTTAGGGAACTCTATCTCTTCAATGTTAGTGTTAGTAAATAATTCATCAAAGAAGAAGAAGACTTTTTCTTTAACTTCACTCCATTTTGCAAAATCTTTTCTTGGTTTTGGACCTTCCTTATCTATATTGAAAATCTCCTTAGACATTGCTTCATTTTTAGTTACTAAATCATACATTTCACTATTATATTTCACAGCCCAACTTGTATAATAATCATAAACTACATCAGCCTTCATTCTACAAATAACATTTTTACTTACGTCATTTAGCTTAATAATATCAAATAGTGCACCACTCTTGCTCATTTTATCTAAAGATACTTTAAATTCATGATAATCTATTAGAGGATTTTCCTCTCTCCACTCTTCAAAGGCAGAATTTATGATATTAAGAAGATACTCTATAACAGAAATCATTGGATACCCTTCTTCATCATAGTAACTTACTGCACTTTCTGGATCTTTTCTCTTAGATAGTTTTCTCTTAGAACCACCATCTAACTTCATGATTGTAGGTGTATGTGCATATTCTGGTCTTTGAAACCCAAGAATATCAAATAATTGAACATGAATCGGAAGAGATGATAACCATTCTTCCCCTCTAATTACTGTAGTTGTTCCCATTAACGCATCATCTATTGCATGAGCAAAATGGTAAGTAGGAAGCCCATCTGACTTAACTATAACAATATCTTGATTGCTTTCTGGAAAAGAGATATCACCTTTAACTAAATCATGAAATTCTATTCTATTTTGAGGATTTCCAGGTGATTTTAATCTAAGAATATATTTTTCACCACTATTTATCCTTGATAATGCATCGACAGGTGATAGATTTCTACAGCTTGCAAACTCTCCATAATATCCTGGAGTTAACTTCTCATTAATTTGTTTTTCCCTAAGTTTCTCTAAGTCCTCTGAAGTACAAAAACAAGGATAAGCAATCCCTTTTTTTATTAAACTTTTAGCAAAAGTTTTATATATTATAGCCCTCTCACTTTGTCTATATGGACCATATTCACCCTTAAAGGTATCTTCTCCTGTCATTCCTTCATTAAAATTAAGACCAAATTTATGCATAGTACTTATTGTATCATCTATAGCACCCGCAACTTCTCTCTTTTGGTCTGTGTCTTCAATTCTTAAATAGAAGATTCCTTCACTTAAAGTTGCTATTCTCTCATCTATTAATGCAGAGAAAACTCCCCCAATATGTTGAAATCCTGTTGGACTTGGAGCATACCTTGTAACTTTTGCTCCTTCCTTAAGATTTCTCTTTGGATATTTTGATATATAATATTGTGGTTCCTTATCAATGTCTGGGAAAATTGTATTTGCTAGTATTTCATAATTCATTTGATTCACCTTACCTTAATATATATTTCGTATTTCATTTGAAATAATTGGAATTTTAACAAATTTATTTATGCTGAAATTCAACCTTAAATATAAGTTTCATTACAATATAATCATACGCTTAAATTTATTGATAAACTAAGCACAACTTTGATTATAACTTTAAGAATTAATATTGTAAATATGGTAGTAATTATTTATTTTCTTCTCACTACATTTCCACTATAATTTCCCAATGTTAGGGATATATTTCCTGGGAAAATATGTTTATATCTTGTATAAAAGATTCATTTTATCTTCCTTACCATTTTTCCTATATACCTTAATACCTTGGAATTTATAGTAATTTTCTTTAATTCCATCATCTAAATCAATTGATATTTTTCTATTAGCTATATGAGAAACAACTTCATCATATTCAGTAACCTCATCTATTTGATTTTTAATTTTATCACACTTCTTCTTTATTATCGCTTTTTCACTTTCTCCATGCTCCTTTGAATCAGTCATAAAGGTAAGTCTCTTTAATTCGCTTTCATACTTTCGTTTCATGAGATGAAGATATTCTGTCCTTACCCTAGATACTGTGGATTCATCATATCTTTGCATGTAGATAAGTGCTTTAAACCCATGGTTTTTTCCCGAATCAAATAGCCAATATATAGGCTTATTTGAGTATATTTTTAAATGATCTCTATAATAATCCTTAAGGAAATATCGTCTTATACACTGCCTTGAGGTTTCACTTTCCTTTTGTCCTAAAGCATTAGCAATAAAATTGAGATTTTCTTCTAAAGTATCTTTTCCATAAGCAATTCCTATAAACAAAATAAATCTATACACTATATCATCTGCAAAATATTCATCTTCTGTAATTGGTATTATATTATCTTCTTTTGGCATAAATCGTGATTCATTCCAATCGTATAAAATATCATCTTTAATTGAATTCTTTTTAATACTTCTAACCATATTTCCTTTAATATCCCATTTATCTTCAAATTTTCCGCCTCCATAGACTAATTCTTCTACATCTAATGAATATCGTCCCATGAGACATCCTACAGCAAATGAAATAAGAGATTTTACTTCTCTTTCCACATCTGCTCTTCTTAATGTGATATCCTTAGCTTCTACCTCTGGAGATAATTCTTCGTTTAACGCATATATATCAATAAAGATCTTATTTAACTTTTCTTCATTTGTTTTTAGCTTTTTTATAGCTTGGGCATTTTCTTTTTCCCAAAGTTCAAACTTTGATTTTATTGTTACACTTTCAATTTTAACTTCGTCATCTAAATTTCTAATAAGTGGATGGGTTTTAAAATTCCATGAAGTTTCATATGAATCCCATTCTTTTTTGCTAATCTCTATATTTTCATCAACTATA
>DAMAVY010000204.1:2800-6170 GCA_032077725.1 Clostridium sp.
TATTATCAATTATTAACTTGACGCTTTTTTCAAAAATTCTATTGTGTATTGGCAAATTTTTAAGATCTCCTACTTGAATATTATAGGTTGGATTCATTATATCTAAGAACATTTTTGCAACTTTGCTACATAAAAAAGCCAAAACTACCTTTTCCATTCCTTTATCATTAAAAAATATAGAGGAGCCAGCTACATCAAAAACAAATCCTTTAGGTGAATATCTCACTCCCATATCCTGGGAAATGAAAGTATAAGTGAGCCCACTTTTAAAGTAAAATGCCTCATTTTTTATAGTTCTACTATAAGATTTATAGAGCTTTGCCGCATATTCTTTTACTAGTTTACCATTGTTTTCCCAGTTAATGATATATCTATTATTACCAAACCACTTTCTAAATTCTCCACCTTTATTATACGGGAACCATTTTCTTTTACTTCTTAATGCATCTTCACTATCTCCTGCCATGAAATTAATATTATCTATTTCAACCTCATACCACTCTCTTAAGAATTTTTTGTTATCTGAAGTTGCCATTCCTTGTCTTGGCTTTGCAATTGTTTCAAATTTATCTAATCTAGAAAACAATTCTATAATATTTTTATTAGCCCAATATGCAAGCGGTTTGCTAGGAATAGTCATCAGCTTTTTAAGACATATATCATAAGTTTTACTATTTTCAACACCACTACAAACTACTTTAAGTTTTTCTTCTTTTTCTTTACTACTCATGACCTTAGTTACATCAATAATCCTAGTTTCATATTTAGGCATAATGCTATTTTGATTTACAAAAGCAACATTTTGTACTATAGTTCCTACATTGTCATCAAAGGCTCTCGTACCTAAATGTACCATATTAATAAAAGTACTTTTTTCTAAAAGGTTAGTTCTTAATTCTAAAAAACTACTTAAAAACATCCATGAATGCTGATTAACCATGGCGTAAATTCCGTCCTCGTGTAAATAAGACTTACAAACTTCCATATAGACAGAAAATAAATCATGCTTTGATTCAGGATAATTACTTGTAATATATTTAGCCAATGTATCGTTAGCACCTCTAAGTCCCATATATGGCGGATTAGTAACACAAGCTTCATACTTTCTACTCATTATTCTTCCCTGCTTAATAAGACTTGGTAACTTATTTACTAGGATTGTTCTATAGTCATTAAAAATAAAGTTATTTTCTTTCTCAATCTCTTCAAGTCGTTTTTCTAATCCATTAAAATCCACTTCATTAATTCTCAAGATAGAACCATATTCTGTAGCATTTATAAAAGCATCCAATAAATATGTTAAATCTATTCTCAATTTCTTATTTCCATTTGAAAAGTATTCTATGCAATCAACATTTATTTCATTACTTTCTTCTATAACGGCTACATTGAGTGTCAAAGGATTTGTTTTTAACTCTCTAAATAACCTTTTATTATAACCTCTTGCCTTCATTATCAAAGAAAAAGTGCATAGCTGAGTTGATCTTTTATCAATATCCAATCCGAAGATATTAGTTTCAAGTATTTTTCTTGGTATCTCTCTCTCAGGATATGCAGCGGTCTTATAGATATAATAAAGCACATCAAAGGCATAAAGTAAAATATGTCCTGACCCCATGCATGGATCAAGGATTGTTATTTCCTCAGGAGTAATATTCCTTCGTTCCTTTACTATTTTTTTCAAAATTTCCTCAGTATCCTTATCTTGCTCTGCTTCATCTATGTAATACTCTAACTTTTCTTTAAATTGTTCATTTTTATGTCCTTTGTACCATAGAGCTCCTATAGAATTGTCTATGAGATATTTCGTAATCCACTTTGGTGTAAAAAGCTGAGTTGCTGCAGGTATATTTTCTTTGGATATCTTTTTATTTTTTTTCAAGTCATCAAAGACTCTATCCTTCTTCTCTGAAATATAATACTGATACATCCATCCAATGATTTCTACCCCTTCCATCCAGTCTTGTTCTTCTATATCCCTACACATTCTTATTATTATAGAACCTTCTTCTAGTAAGTTATCTGGCAGTAATAACTCAGTGTAATCTGTAATCTGTTCAAATAAGCTTGGAATAATACATCCTAGTTCATTACATTGTCTTATTAAAACATATTTATATAATTTTTCTCTATCAGTTTTTTTGCTACTTTCTAAAAGGTTATGCACCATACTAACATCTAGGTTAAGTTCCATAATTACATCTTCAATCCTAGATAATATATCTGGCTCTAACTTTTCTGAAATTTCTGATGAGATTATTCTTATTCCAATAGGAAGATAATCATTTACCTCCATGTATCTAAGAGCTATAAATCTATTGAACCAAGTGTAAGCAACTTCTTCTATAACCTGCTCAAATCCTTTATCCAGTATTTCTTTCACAAGAGCTTTTCTATAACTTGGAGAAGCATTAAATGTTTCTTCATTTCCAACAACTTTAAATCCGCCTTGAATCTCCTGAATATCTTTAATATTACTTTTATCTACACCAAGCTTATAAGCACGATCTTTAATTCCTTCAATAAGATTATTCCTTGCCCATATTGTAAAAGCTTTGACTTTGTTTTTATTCATAAATTTATTTACTCCTTGAATCCCTCTTGAAAATATTAATAGCACTATTATAACATAGAGATAATTTCCTATGTAAATTCCCTTGTATTTTCATATTTATAAATGAATACTATTGTACATTATCTCATTCTTAGAAACTTGATATACATTTCCAAGACAAAAGCTTTCATTCATATACTTGAACGAAAGCTTTTGCAATTTGATGTGATGCACAATATTGTACCATTCTCTTCCTTTTCCAAGGACAAAGATAAAGTCACACTACTTTCAATTTAATGCTCTTCTTGGCATAAAATAAGCTAAACTTCAGCTATCACCTATAACATTATTTAAAAATTCACACTAAATTAACCCTTTAATAACCGTTTTTCTTTGCAACAATTCCGCTTTCATTGGTGCCAGGTTCTTCGATGGTAGTATTGAAGCTACTTTGAGCATATTGCCCCTGAGTTTTATTTCCATTGTGAATGTAATTCTCTTTAGTAAATTTCCTTTTGTCTTCTTCTCTTTGCTTAACTTCATATTCTTTCTTCATCTTGTCCTCCTTATAAATATGGATAATCAGAATAACTAAATCATAGATTTAGATTCTCACTTATATTATGTATTAAAATTATTTAAGTATACTATAAAAAAATTTAAGTTATTTTCTATTTTTATCTACTGAAACTTTTAAATAATATACAATAATGAGTATGAGACAATAACTAACTGCCGTACTCTCACCCCACGTTAGATTACCCCCAAGGGACAAATCGAGTAGGAGCTGCATAATTATTTTATTCAGCGATCTCT
>DAMAVY010000205.1:0-6129 GCA_032077725.1 Clostridium sp.
CGTGAGGAATTGAGGAAGTTCTGGGGAAAATGGGAATTTGTTTCTACGAAAATAAACCAATTAAAGGAGGAAAGAAAAAATGCTTGATAATTTTATAAAATTGATAATAGGAGACTTAGATGAGAAGCGTGAATATAAACAAATGATGAAGAGGGTTGATGCACTGCCAAAAGATTATAGCTTTGCATTTAAAAAAATTCAAAAGTATATGTATAGTGTTGGCGCACCTGGCGGTGACATGACAATATTTACGGATATGACCATGTTTACGGATTTAGTAGATTTATTTGAAGCTAGCGCGGCAGATGGAAGACGGGTTATTGATGTTATAGGAAGTGATGTAGGTAAGTTTTGTGATGAATTTATGAGTGTCTATATTACCAATTCTAAAACATTACGAGAAAAACTAAATAAAGAGATCATGGAAAAATTTAATCAGGAGGGGAGATAATAATGATAAAGTTTATTCAAAAAATGATTGGTGACAAAAAAGAGTATAAAGAGCAAATGGCAAGGGTAGAAGCATTGCCAGAAGATTATAGGTTTGTATTTGAAAAAATGCATGGATACATGTGGAGTTTCGCGGGAGGAGACGGTTCTGATATGCTCAAAACTCAGCAGGAATTGATAGAGTTGTTTGAAACTAGCGCAGCAGATGGCAAGCATGTTCTTGAAGTGACAGGAGAAGATGTTGCTGGCTTTTGCGACGAGTTTATACGTGACACAAAAAAGTGGACCGATAACTATCGTGAAAAATTAAACCGCAACATGTTGAATAAAATTGGAACAGATAATGATAAATAGAGCTGTTAAATTTTTAATCTATATCTCAGATGAGGACATGGCGAGGGTAAGAAAACAACAAAGGTAGTTAAAATTATATATTTACTTAAATTGATAAATGTGGTAATATATTAAAAAAGTGGTGAAAGGGGAATGTATGTTATGTAAACAGCTAATTGCTAATATTAATTGTTAAAAATTAATATGAATTTTTAAATGAGTTTAGTAAGTCTAATTTTATTTAGGTTTATTTGGTGTACTCTTTATGGAATATGGCAGTTAGAAGATAACTTACTTTTCTAGAATTAATTATTATAATTTAATATAGTATTTCAAATTGGTGATTTGAAATATTAAGGAGAGCTTTTAATTAAGCTTCTGTTATAAGATTTTATGTAAGCAGAATATAATGCTTTAATATGTTTATATGTAATTTTTATAATTATAATAGTGGTTATAATATTTTAGACTGTAAGAAGACTTTAACTTCTTATAGTTTTTTTTGTATTCAAATAAATTTATTATTTAATTTATTTGGTAGGTGAATTTTTTTTGCTCATCCATAAAGTTGCATAGGATTGATGAAAGCTAAAAAATTAAAGATGTGAGGAGAGTTAAAATGAAGTTAACAACGATATTTAAGGAATTTCCGGTAATAGAAACTAAAAGGATAAGATTAAGAAAAATTAGATTGGATGATGCTGAGGGATTGTTAGAATATTATTCAAATGAAAAAGTATATCGCTATACTGACTGGTATGGGCCTGAAACCCTAGAAAGGAGCTATGAGGTTATAAATATATGGAATCAATGGTATATTGATGGACATATTATACGTTTTGCTATAGCTGATAAAGTAACAGATAAAATTATAGGAACTATTTATCTAAATGAGTTTGATGGTAAAAGAGCAGAAATAGGTTATGAACTATCAGAAGGTTATTGGCGTAAAGGAATTATGTCTGAAGCAATACATGAGGTACTATCATTAGGATTTAATCAGTTAGGGTTAGTAAGAATCCAAGCATTCGTCTGTGAAGAAAATACAGCTTCAAGAGAAATATTAAAGAAATTTAATTTTAAGGAAGAAGGATATTTAAGACAATTTGAATGTCATTACGTTACCGGTGAATGTAAGGATATGTATATATATGGATTATTAAAAACAGATTTTGAATAAAATATTCAAAGGGTTACATTAATAAGTTTTTTAAAAGAACCGGTTAAAATTAGCTGCACCAGCAATATTAAATCATGGAATTATTAACAGCTGAGCCTGGCATCAATAACATTGGAGATAAAAATGAAGAAAACAAATAAATTGTTTACTTTGTATGGATATGATAAAATATAGTATAAATAACTATTATTATTTTTAGTTACAAAAAATGTTGCATTAAGTAGAGGGATTTATTATTTATGGGGGTATGATTATGAAAATCAAAAAAGGATTTTTGCTCTGTGCAGGATTAGTCATATAATTCAGCGGTTAATTGTATAGAGCGTAAATGATAATCGCTGGTTTATTTATATATGGCGAACCTGCAATCTTGTGAATTAAAATAAAAAGGAGCAGGATTATGGTGCAGTATATAAATGCGAAAGATGTTTTGCCAAAAACATTGATTCTTCAGATACAACAATATGTCGGTGGTAGTATAATTTACATACCTCAAAAGGAAAATGATAAAAACTCATGGGGCACTTCTACCAATAGTAGAAATGAAATCGTTGAAAGAAACAATGAAATCAGGGAAAAGAAGAAGAATGGTGCAACCATAGATGATCTTATGTCTGATTACCATTTGTCCTATGATACAATCAAGAGTGTAATTTATAGAAAGAAATAGAAAAAAGCAGTCGGTTGATGTGTGAAACTGGCTGCTTTTGTGTATTTACATCTATAATTAAACATTACATATTATTCCTTAATATTTTCCTTTATACTTTAATCAGAAAGTATAGATTATGCAGGGAAATTGATGAGGAGTGAAAAAAATGGACAGAAGTAAAATGATAGGAAAGCTCGATGAAATGTGCAAAAAATATGATAGAAAAGATTATCCTGGTATCGCTGTTGGAGTTGTAGAGAATGGTGAGTTGATATTCAGTAAAGGCTATGGTATCGCTAACTTGGATTATAATATTCCAATCGATGAAAATACCGTATTTCATGCTTGTTCTATGACAAAACAATTTACTGCAGCCTGCATTGCTTTGCTCATAGAAGAAGGGAAATTATCATTAGATCAGGATGTTAGCAGTATCTTTCCGCAGCTTAAGGATTGTGGTGGGAAGGTTACCATATATAACTTGTTGTATATGACAAATGGAATACCTGATGTATATAACACAGCTAATTTTGTGTGTGGAATACGGGAAGATGAAGGTATCACTCGTGATGAGTTTTGGAGATATGTCACAGCCTGCGATTGGAAGTTTTTCAAGCCTGGAGAGAGATGGAGTTATGGTAATACAGGGTATTTCTTCCTTGGACAGATAGTTGGAGCTGTGACAAAAACATCACTTAGTCAATATGCGGATGAGCATATTTTTAAACCATTAGGTATGAATAATACATTTATTAGAGATGACCGCACAAAAATTATTAAAAACAGAGCTGTTGGATATTCAAATTATGAACATGTACATTTTAATGATAGTTATAAACATTATACTTCAAGGAATGATATACTCTCTGTTAATGAAGAAAATTTAGAAGTTGGTGGTGCTGGTCAATTATGGACAACTATTAAAGATTTGCTATTATGGGATAAAAATTTCTATAATAATATTCTGGGAAGAAGTTCAAGAGAGTTTATAGAGTTTCTTACAACATCTGGATTGCTTAGCAATGGTAAGGAATGTGGATATGGCTGTGGCTTGTTTATTGGTGAATTTCATGGGAATAAGCTAGTGCAGCATGGTGGATCTGCAGGAGGTTATAGTGCTTACTATGTGCAATTGCCAGAAAAAAAATCATCTGTGATTATTTTGGGAAATCATACGGATTTCTATTCTGAATATGTAGACTCTAAGGATGCTTTAATTGAAAATATTCTAAAACTATTTATAGGATATGAAGAAGAAAGAGAAAATAGGTCGGATAAGGAAGCTGATGAGATAAATACTAGTCAAATGGAATTAGATTTGGATTTATCAGGTGAATATATAGATCAAGTGAGCAGTCACATATGGAATATAACAAAAAAGAATGGGATTTATTATGTAGAAGATTTTTTAGAAGGTAGTACTAAAATATTCTATTATGGTAATGGGGTTTTTAAATCCGTAGATAGAAAGAAAACATATACAGTTGTACAAAATAATAAACAAATTATAGAGTGTATTAAATTACAGGAGGTCGAAGCTTGCAGTATGTTTTATCCATTCTATCGAGAAAAAGTTCATGCTTCTCAGTTAAAGATATATGAGGGAAGTTACTGCTGTGAAAAACTTGGTGTCTCATACAATGTTAAAATCAATAATGGTAAATTATTTATTAGGAATGAGAATCTCCATAATAATGCTTTGGATTTATACTATACACTTGCAGTGAAAGATACTTTTATAAATGATTATAATAGTTACGTCGGGAATTACTGCATAACGTTTAATAGAGACTTAAATAATGAAATAGCTTCATTTTCATATCGAGATGACGAACAAACTTTAAGAGAAAATTTTGTGTTTGTGAAGATAAAACAGTATATATAATACGAAGAAGTATGGAAAATTTTTGTTAAATAATTTACATCATATAGAAATTAAACTATAACCAGACAAATATTGGAAATGTAATCTAAAAGCAAGAGTATTGTTCTATTAACGGAGGGATAAAAATGAAAATTTATTTAAAAGATATTGATGAATCAAATTGGGAAAAGTGTATTTCATTAACTACAAATAAGGATGGTCAACATTTTATTTCTGAGGAATTTGTTGCTTCAAACGCTGTTTCTATTGCTCAATCAAAAGTTGAAAAGGGCTGGATTACAAAGGCAGTATATTCTGAAGATACTATGGTTGGATTTGCAATGTATGGGTACTGCTACGAAGACAACATTTATGAGATATGCAGACTTATGATAGACCATAAATATCAAGGAAAGGGATATGGTAGGGCAGCACTTGGAAAAGTTATAGAAGAAATGAAAAACTTAAGAGATTGCAATGAAATTTTCCTATCCTTTGAACCAGAAAATCACATCGGGAAAAAACTATATGAAAGTTTCGGATTTAAAGATACAGGTAATACTGTTGAAGGAGAATTATTATATTATCAACACTGTTCTAAAACATAGCAAATGAAAAAAATGGTGAGTTTGAAAGGTCATGCTTCCCCTCCACCATAAAAAGCCGTACTGCATAAACAGTACGGCTTTTACCCATATATTTTATCCGATGACTACCCGCCCTAATACTCCCGTGTTAACTGACACTCCAAATTTTATATTTGGCTAAATGGAAGTTATTCATTCGAATGAATGTGAGAAGGAGTTTCCTTTAAAAAGTGGGAAATAAGGGCGGCTACGTCCCTGGATAACGATTTCTAAGCATCGAAAAGACTGATGCCAAGAACTCTGTTTATAATACAAATCTTTACTGCTACAACTATATATAAACTATATTTTTTCTCTAGGTGTGTAATGAGTATGCAAAATTTGGTGTGCTTTTTCTCCTCCAATATCACCAATAAATTCCTTGTAAAGTGTTTTAACAGCAGGGTTTTCGTGAGATTTCCTTATTGGATTATTTCTATCATCCCTATAGATAGCTTCCATTCGCTTCTTTACTATATCTATATTTCCAAAGTGATAAGGCTGGCCACCACCATTAATACAACCACCAGGACAAGCCATTATTTCTATTGCATGGTAATTTGCCTTGCCTGATTGTATAGCCTCTAAAAGTGATCGTGCATTGCCAAGGCCATTTGCAACACCAATCTTTATGTCTTCACCGTTAATATTAACAATCGCTTCTTTGATGCCTTCTAATCCTCTTACATCATGGAATTCAACATTTTCTAAAGTCATTCCTGTTAGCCATTCATAAGCAGTTCTTAGGGTGGCTTCTATAACCCCGCCTGTAGTACCAAAAATTACTGAGGCACCTGTAGATTCACCTAATGGATTATCAAAATCTTCATCAGGTAGATTTTTAAAATCAAGACCTGCTTCAATTATCATGTCTGCAAGTTCTCTGGTAGTAATAACCCAGTCTACGTTCCTTTCTCCTTCGTTCTCTAATTCAGGTCGACCAATTTCATATTTTTTTGCAATACAAGGCATAACTGAAACTACTACAATTTTATTAGGGTCTATATCTAATTTTTCGGCTAGA
>DAMAVY010000206.1:0-4415 GCA_032077725.1 Clostridium sp.
AACTAGTGCCAGTAGGAGTAGTGGGAGAACTTTGCATAGGAGGAGATGGATTAGCGAGAGGATATTTAAACAGACCAGGACTTACTTCTAAAAAGTTTGTAGATAATCCATTTGAAACAGGCGCTAAAATGTATATAACTGGAGATTTAGCAAGATGGTTACCTAATGGAGATATAGAATTTTTAGGGAGAACAGATAATCAAGTCAAAATAAGAGGTTTTAGAATAGAACTCGGAGAAATAGAAAATGCATTGTTAAATAATGAAGATGTAAAAGAAGCAGTAGTTCTAGCAAAGGATGATAATAAATATTTATATGCCTATATAGTTAGTGATAGAGAGTTATCTGTAAGAGAACTAAGAAAATATTTAAAAACGACTTTACCAGAGTATATGATTCCAAATTATTTTATAAAAGTACCAAGAATACCATTAACTATTAATGGGAAGATTGATAAAAATAACTTGCTAAATATAGAAACAAAAAAAGATAATGTCGCTAAAATACTTCCGAGAAGCTTACAAGAGAATATTATAGTTGAAATATGGAAAAATGTATTAAGTCTAGACGATATATATGTTAATGATGACTTCTTTGAACTTGGAGGAAATTCAATTAATATAATTCAAGTTGTAAAAGAAATAAAGGATAGATTAGATGTGGAGGTAACTGTTGCAGATCTAATGATTAATACAAAGGTAGCAGACTTGGTTGACTATATTACAAAAAATGGCAATGTTCAAAATGAATATAAACACATATTTAAAATTAATAATAGCACCAGTGATAAAAATATATTTATTATACATGGTGCAGATGGAGATATATTCTATTATAGGCATTTAGCAAAGCTTCTTGAAGAAAAGTATAGTGTATATGGAATTCAGCCAAGTGGGTTAACTGGAAGGGAGCCGCTACCTGAAAGCTTTTATGAAATGATAAATGATTATATTAAAGAGATAAGGAAATTTCAAAGTGAAGGACCATATATATTAGCAGGGTATTGCATTGGAGGATATTTTGTACGAGATATTGCAAAAGTTTTTGAACTTCAAGGGGAAAAAATAGGGTCCATAATTGAAATAGACCAAGAACCATATGTAAAACATAAATTATATAAATCAATAAAAAGACGTGAACTTTTATTGAAATTGTTAGATTCTTGGAGAAAAATAATGAGAAAGGATAAGAATTATACCATTGAAAAATATAAAAAAATTTTAGAGAAGAAACATAAAATATCTAATGAAAGGCAAATAGAATTAATAAGTGATAGATCTAAACTAAGAATGTTTCTGATGGATGAATTAATGTCACATTGCAATTATATTTTCTTTTCAAGGAAAATTACAGCTCCAACTTTAGTTGTAAAGGCAGAAGATAACCATCATAAATTATTTGAAACAGAGTGCTGGGATGATATGGTATCAGGTAATTTAGAATTTTATGAAATACCAGGTGGTCACGAAACCTTAGTATTACCACCATATGTAGATAAGTTAGCAGAAATTATACTAGATTATTTAGACAGGACTATTAAATAATAAGTTTAACATTTAAATAATAGTGGTTATTCTATTGGTAAGCGATGGAACAAACACTGTCATGTAAAATAACCTTCCATTTGATATACTTTGATAAAGTAAATGATGGGAGGTTTTATTTTGAGATCATCAAATCAAGATATGGTTCTCTGGGAGCAGAGAATCAAAGCCAGGGCTGAAAGTGGTCTATCAGTTTCAGAATGGTGTAAACTTAACGAAATTAAAAGAGATATGATGGCAAATTGGATGATCCGTAGCTCTGAGTATTGAATTAAACCTCTTTATGATGAGATGCACAATCAATTGCTAAACTCCAACATCATCATGAGTGATGAAACGACCTGGCAAGTAAATCATGAAGAGGGAAAGAAGGCTTCAAGTAAATCTTTTATTTGGGTACACAGGACTGGAAACTATGAAGGTCCTCCAATAATTTATCGGAGATAGCCGTTAAGCCTGTGGCAATCACACGAAAAAACTCATTATTTTCAGATTCAACTGATGGTGCAAAAGCATCTGCTATTATATTTAGCATAATAAATACAGCGGCAGCTAATAATTTGGATGCGTACAAATATCTTGAATATATATTTAAAAATTTGCCAAGCAGTAAATTTCCAATAGATCCTTCAGTCCTTGAGGAATATTTACCTTGGTCAGATAAAATACAATCTGAATGCAGAATAAATACAGAGGAGGAGTCTTGCAATGAGTCTGCCTAATATTGAATATATGATGAACATGACAAAGGAGTTTCTTGGCGGGAAAATTGATGATATAGCCTATACTTTAGATTTTTCATATGAACTTGAAAAACGCTATAAAAAAATGCATCGTGAAGACGATGATTACTGTGAATTGATATATGAGTGTCTTTATGAAGAAGGTATAGCTCTGTATTATGATCTATCAGACGCTGATTTTAAGAAACTTATACGAAAACAATACAACTACATAAAACAAATTGCCAAAGAAGGATTCTATTAAAAAATCAGCATCACATATTTATTGTGATGCTGATTTTTTTAGGTACGGTAGATGTTCCACCGCTTACCTTTCAGAGCACTTGATTCGCAAAGTTAGAGCCATTCTCTCGGACAAATTGAGCCACCATCACGGAGTGAGAGCCATTTACTTATTTTTGGCAATAATGAAATTATACACCTGTATTTGGTGTAAATAATTCATTAAGGAGGTCATAGTGTGAAAAATACGTGGGTTGGTAGCAAAAATGGGTGACCTTAACTAAGGACTTTAAAGGCTTTCAAAAAAAATTAAGCCTTAGGCACTTGGAGAAATAATATCTGAAGGGTTTATTAAGCCTTGAGCAATGAGAAACTTTACAGCCTCTTTTACAGCTTTTTCTTTTTGTTTATCCTTTAGTTCTTGAGGCATATCAATTTTATATAGGTCACATGGATTGAACTCTTCACCAGTAGTAAACATATGGTAAATAGCGGTGAGGATCATCCTTGCGATAGCGATAACGGCTCTTTTTTTACCTCTACGCTTATAAATGCGCTCACATTTGGTTTTGTAGTAAGGAGATTTATCCGACTTCACGGCTGCATGGGCAACTTGTACCAATGCAGGTTTGAGGTATACACCGGCACGTGTTATACGAACTGATTTCTTCTTACCAGCAGACTCATTATTGCCTGGCGTTAAACCCGCCCAACAACATAAACGCTTAGAGCTTGAAAATTGAGACATATCGATACCAATCTCTGAGATGATTGTAATTGCAGATTGTCTGTCTACTCCGGGAATGGTACATAGAAGACTAATTGCATCTTTATAAGGTTCAGTCATATTGATAAGTTTTTCATCTAACTTATCAATAGATAGAGTTATATGTTCAAGATGTGAACGAACTATTACTATACGATCTTTTTATTCCTGAGTCATTTGGTATCCTTCTATAGATTCAACAACAGCATTAGCCTTTTTCTTTAGTGATTTCTGAAGAAGCGATGTACAATATTCAGGGGTGAAGGTATCAGTAGAAATTAAGTAGTCTGTGATGGCACTGGCAGATTTGCCAAACATATCAGAAACGACAGCATCAAGGGCTACATTACAGACTGTGAAAGCATTTTGGAAACGGTTTTTTTCACTGCTTTTACAAGCAACAAGTTTAGCACGATAACGTGTATATTCACGAAGAGTACGAATCTGTTTATTCGGAATATAGCTTCCTGGTACTAAACCAAGGCGAAATAGATCGCCAATCCACTTAGAATCTTTTGTATCATCCTTATTTCTTTTTACAGCTTTAACCCATTTAGGATTAGCGATAGTAATACGGATGGTATCTTCTAAAAGATTATAGACGGGAATCCAATACTTTCCCGTGGATTCCATACATACATCAAAACAGTTATTTTCAATTAACCACTGTTTGAATTGGAGAATGGAATTGTTAAAAGTTGAAAATCTCTTTTTAGAGTAATGGGGAGTAATTCCCTGTGAAGTAATAATCGTGGCAACGAGAAAAGTCTTATGCACATCGACACCACAACAGATAGGGTAAACAACTTTCATAGCAAAGTCTCCTTCGATAAATTATAGAGGAGAACACATTGACTGAACCATCACACATTTAACAAAGAGCTAAAACAATGATTAGTGTGCGGTCTAGTAGAACCACTTATTTGTGCTTGAAAGATGATTCTTACACTGGTTATCATACTGTTTTAAACTGAGAAGTAATCTACGACTCACCTCACCGTGCTTTGTAGTATATCTTCTCCTCAATTTAATTATTGCCAAGTGGTGGAAACCGCACACCAATTTTTCATTACTATTTGTGTCGCCAGCGGTAGCGGCGAAATGGAGGTTATCATGAAAAAAATTTTATTTGTTTAGCAT
>DAMAVY010000206.1:4425-6117 GCA_032077725.1 Clostridium sp.
AGCATTTTGATTCGTAACCTATATATATGCTTATCCAACATATACTCAATTATGTGCCAATTAGGATATGGCAGAATAACAAATGAAGCTACCGATGTAGATTTAAACACAATAAACGAATTATATCAATAATAAGGGGAGTAATTTTATGAATAAAAAGATTATAGTATCAACAGTTGTTATTGTTTCCATAATAGGCACAGGCTTTATGATTAATAATTTTTATAAAGAAGAAAGTATTAATTCTGCATCAAAGAAACAAAGTAACTATAAAGCTGAGAATAGTGAAAATTCACTAAAAGGTAAGTCCATAGATTATTCTAAAGATAATAGTCCTGGAGTTTTACAAATAGAAAGAAAATGTGAGGAAGGCTTATTTAAAAGAATGGCTGACATACCTGAAATTTCAGTAAGCTCAGATGTGGTGTTATCTGGAAAAGTAATTGATGTTAAAACTGAGTATAATACTGCAGTAATATATAGATTAGTAACTTTAGAAGTTACAGAGGTTTATAAAGGTGAATATAAAAATAAAACTGCTACTTTATTTTTATCAGGAGGGGAATTAACTGATGATAAGGCTCAAGATTTTGCTTATTTGCAAATAAAGGACAAAGTTAAAGATACAAATAAACAAAATATGCCTAAAAAGGTTATACAAAATGAAAATAAAGCAATTTCGGAATTAGGTGGTTTCAATATAAATGATGAAGTGATAGTTTTTCTAACTAGATATCCAATGAATGGCGATGACACAATATTTTTACCTGTTGGGGAAAATCAAGGTATATATAAAAATAAAAATGGTGTGATTGAAATTGTTAATCAAGTAGAAAAAATAAAAGATAAAAATTTAAAAGATTTAAGTGATGCTGAAAAGAAAATTAAAAAAAGTGATTTTATTGATTTGATAAAAAGTAGCATAAAATAAAATTTGTTCTACAAATAGGCTATTACCCACAACTCTCTTTGAAAATCCGTTTGTTTCAAGTATTGGTTTTGCTCCGGGCTTGATGAAGCCATTGATGTAACCTTGTCAATTTCTTCTCGTGTTGTGATTGTTTTGGTGTTAAATGTATTTAACATCTTATTACCTCACTTCAAATTGTTTTGTTATTTAGCCCACGTTCTTAGTATAATTTTACAACATTATACTTAATTTTGAAACAACAGAGAATATAAATAACCTTTATCGTAGTAAAGTTATATGATTGTGAAGATAGCAGAAGATTTATATTAACACCAGATACTAATCCAGTAGAAGAAACATTAGCATTTAGTATGGATTGCCTAATTGTAGAAGGTTCTAATAAAAAAATAATTTATTTACAAGGATTATTTATTTTTCCATATATATGCTCTATAATCAATATTAGGTAGCTGAATAGTTACTAAATGAAATATAGTAAATTCAATGAAGTCAAGGAGCGAATTATGATTTATAAGACTATCAATTAAATGTATACTGTTACGCATATTAGAAAATATGATTTGAGAATGGGGGGGGTAGCTTGAAAGCTATAGAAGTTAATAATTTAGTGAAAAAATATGGAAAGCTTACGGCGGTAGATAATATATCTTTTTCAGTAGAAGAAGGAAGCATATGTGCAATACTTGGACCAAATGGATCAGGTAAAACTACTACCATTAAGAGTATTTGCAATTTATTGATTCCAAATGCAGGCCAAATAA
>DAMAVY010000207.1:0-6038 GCA_032077725.1 Clostridium sp.
ATCTGCAAGTTCCTCTATTGTGTGTCCATCAACTGGAATAAATTCACTAGCCTGACGATTTCCAAGGGTTATGGTACCCGTTTTATCCAGCATGAGGATATCTACATCACCGGCAGCTTCAATTGCCCTCCCACTCATTGCTAGAACATTAGCTTGATTTAATCGGCTCATTCCTGCAATTCCTATTGATGAAAGCAATGCCCCTATTGTAGTTGGTGCCAAACAAACCAAAAGTGCTATTAAGGAAGTGATAGATATTGGGTTTTTAATCCCAGCTTCCTTTGCTGAAAACACTGAATATGAATACAATGAAACGGTAACCAATATGAATATGGTAGTTAGTGCTATTAAAAATATTTGTAATGCTATTTCATTTGGAGTCTTCTTTCTAGAAGACCCCTCTACCATTGCTATCATTTTATCAAGAAAACTCTCTCCTGCTTCATTTGTAACTTCTATAACGAGCCAATCAGAGATTGCCATTGTACCTCCTGTTACGGCGCTTCTGTCTCCCCCTGCCTCTCTGACAACCGGTGCTGATTCTCCCGTGATTGCGCTTTCATCTACCGAAGCAGCTCCTTCTATAACTTCACCATCTGCTGGAATCTGTTCTCCCGCTTTTACAAATACAAAATCACCTTTTTTTAACAAAGCCGATGATATATTTTCATATATATCTTTCTTATCTAAAGATGGAATTCTATGTGCTTCCACATCCTTTTTAGCCGAGCGAAGTGAATCCGCCTGCGCTTTTCCTCTACCCTCTGCAATTGCCTCAGCAAAATTAGCAAAGAGAACAGTAAACCAAAGGATAATTGCAATTCCAAGTATATAGCCGGAAGCTGCATCTTTAATTCCAAATAGTGAAAGTACAAATAATCCGCTTACTAATATAGCAGAAACATATACTAAAAACATAACTGGATTTCCTATCTGTGTTTTTGGAGCTAATTTTACAAAAGAGTCTTTTAAGGCTCTGACAATCATTTTTTTATCAGCCATACTACTATTTTCATCTTTCATTTTTACGCCTCCTACATTAACATTCTAAGATATTCTGCAATTGGTCCCAATGCCAAAGCAGGAAAAAAGCTCAATGCTCCTATCAGTAAAACAACAAAAATCAGTAAAAATACAAACATCCCATTGCTTGTGGAAAGAGTTCCTGTTGTTGCCGCAATCTTTTTCTTTTTTGCCAGACTTCCTGCCACCGCAAGCATTGCCATCATAGGTACAAATCTGGCAACTAGCATGCAAATGCCTAACATACTATTTAAAAACATTGTATCTGCCGCAACCCCTGCAAAAGCAGATCCATTGTTACCGCCACAAGAAGAAAATGCATATAAAAGTTCCGAAAATTTATGCGCTCCAGTATTACTTAAGCTATCCGCTACTGATGGAATCAGTGCTGCAATTCCACTACCTGCTAAAATTGTAACAGGGGTAGCAAGGCATGCTAAAACCGCCATTTTCATTTCAAAAGGTTCAATTTTTTTCCCTAAATATTCCGGTGTTCGTCCAACCATCAAACCTGCTATAAATACTGTTAAGATAGCAAACGCAAGCATGCCATACAGTCCGCACCCCACTCCACCAAATATTACTTCTCCAAGCTGCATTAACAGCATTAATACCATTCCTCCAAGGGGAGTATAGGAATCTAGCATTGAGTTAACTGAACCATTTGAGGCTGATGTTGTAAATACAGACCAGGTTACAGATGAAGCTATTCCAAATCTTGCTTCTTTACCTTCCATGTTACCACCAGCTTGATTATGAGTACTTACATCTACATATTCGCTGTTTGCAATCTGTGGTGTACCAATTTGTTCATTTATTGCTACAGTGGCAAGTGCAAATACCAGTACTATCATCATGGCTGCAAATACTGCTATTCCTTGCTTCATATCTTTTATATTTCGTCCAAAAGTAAAGCAAAGTGCCATAGGTATTAATAAAATAGAAATCATCTCAAGCAAATTAGAAAATACAGTTGGATTTTCTAATGGGAAGGCTGAATTTGTTCCAAAAAAACCTCCACCATTCGTCCCCAACTGCTTTATTGCCACCTGACTTGCAGCCGGACCCATAGGGATAATTTGTTCTGTTACTACACTACCATCCTCTAATGTGATTGGTTCTACCAGAGTTACTGTTTTATAAGATTCAAGATTCTGAACCACTCCCTGTGACACCAAAAGGACAGATAAGACTAGTGACATAGGAATTAGTATATATAATATAATCCTTGTAAAATCAGTCCAAAAATTCCCTATACCATCTTGTTTTGTTTTTACAAATCCTCTAATTACCGCAAACAAAACAGAAATACCAACTGCTGCAGACACAAAGTTTTGCACTGTTAATCCTAGCATTTGTGTAAAGTAAGACAATTGAAATTCCCCACTATATGACTGCCAGTTTGTATTTGTTATAAAACTTACCGCTGTATTAAACGCCAAATGCCAGCTAGTCCCATTTACTCCTTCAAGATTTAATGGTAAAACTCCTTGAAGTAACAAGATACAAAATAGTGAGACCAAACTAATCCCGCTAACCCAAAGTATACTTACCGCATATTTCTTCCAAGTCATTTCTTCATTATTATCAACTTTTAGTACTCGATAAATAAACCTTTCACATGGACTTAATATCCTTGATAAGAATACTTTTTCTCCATTCATAACTTTTCCAATATAATTTCCTAATGGAATTGCCAATAATACTATAATCACAAGATATAAAATATATTGAATAATTGTATTTCCCATTTTTTTCGCTCCATTCTTTTTATGTCTTATTATAAATTTTATATAGCAGCATATATATTCTTCTGCTTGTAATTAAATATACCATTACAGATATTAAATCAGTGTAATACTTTTCTATGTCTACATTAAAATTGCATTAAAATTGCTACCACTACTTCTTTGAATAATTCATAATGAATTTTTTCCTCGAACTATAATTTCTGTTTTTCTTGCAACAAAAAAAGACTCCACACTATGGCGGAATCTTTCGTTGCAATATTTTTTATGTGAAAAAACTTTACATCTTACATCATTTTAACGCTTCTCATCCACATATCTCTAAACCACAGGAATTATATATGGGCATTTACTAATAGGATTTTCAAAGACTTCTACAGTGAGATTATAAACACGTTTAATATTTTCTTTATTTATAACCTCCCAAGGATTCCCTATAGATTCAACTAGTCCTTTATTTATTAAAATGATTTCGTCGCTAAAAATTGAGGCTAAATTTAAATCATGTAATACTGATATAATGATTTTATCGCTTTTTAAGCTCTTAAATATATTTAAAAATTCTATTTGATATTGAATATCTAGGTGGGAAGTTGGTTCGTCTAGAAGTATTATATCTGTTTCTTGAGAAAGCGCCCTTGCAGCTATTACTCTTTGAGCCTCACCACCACTTAATTCAGTAATAAATTTATCCTTTAGTCCCCATGTATTTGTGACTTCCATATATTTTTGTGCTACTTTTTCATCCTCTATATTAAAGTCCTCAAACCTTCTTTTATAAGGACTTCTTCCCATCATCACTATATCTAAAACTGTGAATTCGTAATCTATTGTTATATTTTGAGGTATTACTGACATCCTTTTAGCGAGATTTTTATTACTTAATCCACATATATCATCATTACTTATAAACACACTCTTACGTTTTGGGGATATTATTTTGGATATATTTTTAATTAAAGTGGATTTACCTGACCCATTAGGACCTATTATAGAGTAGAATTTGCCCTTATTAAAGCTTAAGGTTATATCCTTTAAAACATCTTTTCCATTGTAATCAAAGCTTAGATTTTTTACGTCAATATGTTGTTTCAAACCTCTACGCACTCCTTTTTTTCATTTTTAAAAGTAGATATATGAAATAAGGAGCTCCAATTAATGCTGTAATCGCTCCTACTGGTAGCTCTGCAGGTGTTGCTATAGTTCTTGCAACAGTATCTGCTAGTAGTAAAAATATAGCACCACCTAAAGCCGAAAATGGAATTAGTGCTTTGTTGTTGGGTCCAAATAAAATTCTCACCATATGAGGCACTATAAAGCCTACGAAACCAATTGTTCCTGAAAAAGCAACACTAACAGCTACGATCATGGCTGAGATTATTATTATTAGTTTTTTTAGTTTTTCTGTTTCAACGCCTAAGCTTTTAGCATCATCCTCACCAGTGAGCATTAAATTACAATCTCTATGGTAAAAGAATATAATAGCTGTTCCAATTAATACAACAGGAGCTACAATGAGAATATTGTTCCAACTTGAAGCATTAAAGCTTCCCATCATCCAAAATACTATTTTATTAACCTCTTCTTGATTGAAAACCATTATTATGGAGATCATAGCTGACATTAAAAAGCTAACAGCACTCCCTGCTAGTAATAAATTTGTGGTTAATACCTTTCCTCTCACCTGTGCGATGGAATAAACCAAAATAGTTGTAGTTATAGCCCCGATAAATGCAAATACAGTTATAGTACTAAAATGTGCCACTGCACTTGATAGATTTATAACTATAGCTACCACTGCCCCTAAAGCCGCACCGGAAGATATTCCCAGTATATATGGATCTGCCATAGGATTTTTAAATAAGGATTGAAAAGAAGCGCCAACTACAGAAAGTCCCATTCCCACAAGACTAGCCATAACTATTCTTGGCATCCTTACCATAAATACAATTAGGAAATGTGTACTAGACACATCTCCTTCAATATATTGTCCTACAAAAGGTATTGATTTTAAAATAGAAATTAATACACTGTACGGTGTTATATTTGCACTTCCCATTGAAATTGCTAAAATTACCAACACACCATAAGTTACTAATAATCCAACAAATAATGCTTTTTTTCCCTTTAAAAGCTTTTTCATACTTTACACCTTATTTAAATAAATCTGGGTGTATTATTTTTGCCAGTGTTTCAATCCCCTCTGCAAGTCTTGGTCCTTGTCTATCTAATAAATTATTGTCTATTTCTATTACTTTGCCATTTTTTACAGCTGATAATTCTTTATATCCAGCAGTGGATGTAAATTGATCCTTCATTCCATAGTTTTTTGATACAATTATATATTCTGGATCATTTTCAATTATTTTTTCAAGGCTATATTTCCAACCAGTAGCATCTTTTGCTATGTTGTCTCCTCCAGCCATTTCAATTAATTGTCCTACAAAAGTGTCTCCAGTGGCAGTAAAATCTCCATCCTTACCAAAGCCAACAACGTAATAAACCTTAGGCGCTTCTTTACCTTCAACTACTTTCTTAATATCTTTAACTTTATTTTGAATTGTAGTAACTACCTCTTTAGCTTTATCTCCCGCATTTAATATTTGACCCAATGTATTTACAGAATTATAAACCCCATCAAAATCTTCAGAATTATATAGTACAACTACCTTTATTCCTAAATCTCCTAATTTTTTAGCTACATCATCCTTAAAATGTGTTGATGCAATAACTACATCTGGTTTTAATTCTATTATTTTTTCTATGTTAGGATCTGTTAATGAACCAATACTTTCAACTTTTGTAGCTTCTTGTGGATAATCACAATAGTCAGTTCTTCCAACAAGCTTATCACCTTTTCCCAGTGCATATATTAATTCAGTAACATTAGGTGCTACAGAAATAATTCTCTGTGGTTCTTTATCTATTACAACTTCATTTCCCTTTGAATCTTTAACTGTGTATGGATATGCAGTAGTTGTAGCTTCCTTTGAAGCACTATCTCCATTTTCTTTTTTACTACTTCCACATGCTGTAAAAGTAAACATCATTACCAAAGCTATAAATAACACTGACAAACTTTTTATTCTCTTTTTCATTTTTAACCCATCCTTCTTTAAATTATATTTTATTTTTTTAAATTACGCTTCCTTCTCTAATATCGATATAAGTATCTTTTAATTCTTTAACTATACCTACTTCTTCAAAGGTATCCATATTATTAACTACATGAAGAGCTGCATCTATGATATAAAAAGAAATGGGACA
>DAMAVY010000208.1:0-6034 GCA_032077725.1 Clostridium sp.
TTCTTTTTTTAAATTCAAGTTTTTCATTCTCGTAACCTTAAAAAACCTCATTTCGTTCTTAAGAGTACAAAAGCCATAGATATACCAAGCTAAAGATTTAAAAATGATTTTGTAGGGTTCAATTTTTCTAAAAGTTTTTTCTCCATTCCCATTGATATAAGAAAATTCTATAGGATTCCTATTTATAATAGCTTCATCGATAATATTAATTTCATTGGTTAGTTCTTCTTTTCTTCCCCATGTAGTAAGATCAATTACTAGTCTATCATCTAAATCACTATACTTTTCTGGTTTTATAACATCTAGCTTATTAATTAAAGCTGTAGCTTCTCTATTCTCATAGGATTTATTAATTCCAAGTAAAAGCTTTTTTATAAGATTAGCCTCATCTCCTGTCATGGATGATTTATTAACTTTAAATCCATCAATAATACTATAACCACCCTGATGACCCTTATAAGAAACTATTGGTATTCCTGCTCTTTCTATTATCTCCATATCCCTTTGAATAGTTCTAGTTGATACTTCAAATTTCTCACTAAGCTCCTTAGCCGTTACTTTATTCTTATTGTTCAATATCATAATAATTGAAATCAATCTATCTATCTTCATATCTTCCCTTGCCTTACTTATTTTTAGGTATGCACCAATTTACCCCATAACTAAGCTTCATATGTAAAAAAATCCATCTGAACCTTAGAACTCTGTTTATATCTATAATTATATCTCACCTTGTTTTATAATGGAAATTTTTCATAAATTACAATTTGATTCACCAACCATCATACTTTTCTATTTGTTGTACATATTGGTAAGGTTGCGATAAACTTAGTTACAGATAGCTTAACTTTTACTAGTTATATAGGTATAATAAAAGATGTAGTTTATTCTAAAGAATCTTAAACAACATTTACCTTACAAATTAGCTACAAAAGATCCTAGTAAACTTACAAATTTGATTTTAAGGAGTTGACATCATGAGCAGTTTAATTCTTGAAGGCGGAACTTTTAGACCTATCTTTAGTGCTGGCGTAATGGATGCACTTCTAGATAATGATATTATGTTTCCCTATTGTATTGGTGTTTCTGCTGGTATTTCTGATGGTTTTTCATACATATCAAGACAGAAAAAAAGAAACTATGACATTTTAATAAACCACAGGCACGATAAGAGATATATCGGCTTTAGAAATTTTTTCAAGTGTAAAAGCTTATTTGGTTTAGACTTTGCCTTTGACGAGTTACCAAACAAGATTTATCCCTTTGATATGGATACCTTTAAAAGTTATGAGGGTAAAGTTTTAGTTGGTGTAACTAATGCTAAAACTGGAGTGACTGAGTATTTAGACGGCAAAGACCTAGACAAAAAATGCACAATGCTAAGAGCTACCTGTGCTATACCACTATTCTTCCCCCCTGCCATAATTAATGGTAATGAATATTTTGATGGAGGCATATGTGATCCTATTCCCATATTAAAAGCCATAGAAGACGGGAATGAAAAGCATTTAATTATTCTAACTAGACCTAAAAGTTATGTTAAAGAATTAAGTAAAGGGAATATTTTTGCCTCTAAAATCTTAAAAAAGAAATATCCTAATTTAGTAAAGCCACTTATCACTCGTCATGAGCTTTATAATGATAGAGTTAAATTTTGTGAACATCTTGAAAGTGAAGGTAAAGCCATAATTTTAAGACCTACTACAGAAGAAGGTATAGATAGCTTTGAAAAGGATCTTACTAAGATCAGACGTGCCTATAAACATGGATATAATATGGCACTAGAAAGAATGGATGAAATAAAAAAACTTTTTTAAATATAGAAATGGCCGTTTCAAATCAAGGCAAATCATAAATCCATGATAAGCTTATTTTGAAACAGCCATTTTTTTATTCATATGAATTACCCCTTAAAAAGATAATTGTTTAAATCCCTTTCCATGAGCTTCATTAACATCCATAATGGATATCACTGCATTAGGATCAATATCTATTATGGCTTTTTTAGCTTTCTCCACTTGTTTAGAGCTCATTATAGAATAAATAACCTTCTTTTGTTCTCCTGTAAAAGCACCTTCTCCATGAAGAAAGGTAACTCCTCTTCCAAGAAGTCCTAGAATGGTATTTTTTATTCCCTCAGAATTATTACTTATAACCATAATTAATTTCTTTCCATTAGTCATAGCAATAGCCTTATCTAAAATATAGGCTCTTATATATAGAGATATTAATGTATAGATAGTAATAGTTAAATCATTTAAAAGTAACCCTATGAAAACAATTAGGGCATTTAATATAAATGACATCGTTGCTATATTTATACCATATTTTTTCTTTAAAGCAATGGCTATTATATCTGTTCCACCTTCTGAAGCTTTATTTAAAAATATTATAGACATGCCAAGTCCACATAGTACTCCTCCGCTTATACATGAAATTAATAAATCGTCTACCTGAACAAATCTAGTTATATCCTTAGTTAACACTAAAAAAATTGACATAGATATCATACCAATAAAGCTTAGAATTCCAAACTCTTTATTAATTATTTTAATGCCAAAACAAAATATGGGTATATTAATAAGCAAAGTAAAATACCCTGAAGGAATATTTGTTATATATTGTAAAAGCAATGCTATCCCCGCTACTCCTCCACTTAAAAATTTGTGTGGAACTATAAATATATTTACACTTATAGAATATATTAAACTTCCTAAAAGAATTAATGATATCTGGCCTATTTTTTCTTTGATATTATTATCAAAAGTCAATTGTTTAGTTGCATACGCATTTCCCATAATAATCTCCTTATATATTTTTAACGTCACCTTTTAATACACATTTTATTTCTATTTTTATATATAGTGACTTAAATTTCTATACATAAAAAAAACATCCTCAACGGGATGCCTAAAATAACAATAAAAAGATTTACCGAAAATAGTATGTTTTATAGAACAAACTAAATACTTCTTTCATGTTTGACACCTCCCATTTTCCTCGTGGGTTTTTTGGTCTATCCTATGGCAGGTCTCCTGACTTCATATCAACATATATTCTAACCTTCCCATTAATTAAATTAACAGTGGTTTAACTAGAATATACTCCTTGTTACAGTGACGGGTTCGTGTTGGATTTTCACCAACTTCCCTTTTAATTTAAAGATTAGTCTTTAAAACCATATAATATATTTAATTTTACAAACTTATTATAGCACTTTAGCTTATAAAAATAAAGTTCACCTATACAGAAATCAAATATTCTTCAAATCCTTTATTATTTTTATTTTTCCTCTTGATATCTCTAAGTACCCCTTCTTTTCTAATTCCTTGAGTTTTCTACTTATAACCTCTCTTGAAGAATCTAACTCAAAGGCTATCTCATTATGAGTTGCATAAATAATATTTATATTCCTGCTCAATAATAATTTTATTAATCTTTTTTCCAAGGATTCATGTATCCTTGCTTCTTTATTTTCTATAACTTCTCTAAACTTCACGTATAAATCTTTATAAATAACTTGCATGAATCTAACATCACATAATAAATACTTATTTACTACTTCAGGTGAAAGTAATGCAATTAAAGAATCCTTAATTGCCCTCCCTTCAATATTTAAGGATTTAAAATTTATAAAACAACTTAAGGCCTCATGGCATAACTCTCCACTTTCTATATTATAAAGGTTAGTTTCATTTCCATCTTCACTCATTTTTTGAATCTTTATAACACCGTTTATTACGAATAAAAATCCTGCACAATTTTCCCCGGAGGTTTTTAAATATTCATCACTAAAAAGTTCTTTAAAGACTATATTTTTTTCTATGATTTCTCTATTAATATCTATATCTTTTAATATGGGATATGCTTTATATAATTTTTCTATATTTTTGTTGAATTTTTCTGAACTATTCAATTATAGTTACCTCCTCGGGAACTCCTTTTTATTACGTAGCTACTCACGTATATATTCTTAATTATACTACAAAAAATGAAAAAATAGAGGAATAGCTTTCCTCCATTTTTTACTAATTTATTAAAATCTAAAATCTCGTTTTCCTTGGTTTAACTCTTTTAAGTGTTCTTCTGCAATAGCTCTAACTTTTTCGTTAGGTATTTTAGGAATTTCATTTTTGATTAATTCCTCACCCTTTGCTTTGGTATCTTCTGATGCGTAGTCTTCTAAGTATTCTTTTAAAGTCATAAGAGCATTTGGCTGACAACAGTTTACTATTTGGCCTGACTTAACAAGTTTCATGAATCTATCCCCTGTTCTACCTTCACGATAACATGCAGTACAGAAGCTTGGAATATATCCCATGCCAAGTAACCAATTTACAATTTCATCCAAAGTTCTTGTATCACTTAGATCAAATTGTGCTGAATTATCTTCTTCTGATTCCTTTTGTGCATATCCACCAACACTTGTACATGATCCTCCACTAACTTGAGAAATTCCAAGATGAAGTACTTTCTCTCTAGTCTTTTGAGACTCTCTTGTTGATACAATCATGCCTGTATATGGTACTGTAATACGTAGAATTGCAACTATCTTTGCAAATATTTCATCTGATATTCCATTAGAAAATTCATCAGGATTTATATCATCAGCTGGACATATTCTAGGCACACTAATTGTATGTGGTCCTACTCCTTTAGCAGCTTCAAGATGTTCAGCATGCATAAGTAATCCAACAAAATCATAGCGATACATGTTTAGACCAAATAGTACACCGAGTCCAACGTCATCTATTCCGCCTTCCATAGCTCTATCCATGGCTTCAGTGTGATATGAATAATTATGTTTTGGTCCAGTTGGATGAAGCTCTTCATAACTCTTTTTGTTATATGTTTCTTGAAATAAAATATAAGTTCCTATTCCTGCATCTTTTAATTTTCTATAATTTTCAACAGTTGTAGCTGCGATATTAACATTTACTCTTCTTATTGCTCCATTTTTATGTTTAATACTATAAATAGTCTTAATACTTTCAAGGATATATTCTAGTGGGTTATTCTCTGGATCTTCCCCTGCCTCCAGTGCTAGTCTCTTATGTCCCATATCTTGTAATGCAATAACTTCTTTTCTTATCTCCTCTTGAGTAAGTTTCTTTCTAGCTATGTGCTTATTTTTATAATGATATGGGCAATATACACATCCATTTACACAGTAGTTTGAAAGATATAATGGTGCAAACATTACTATACGATTGCCGTAAAATTTCTTTTTAATCTCCTCAGCTAGTGCATATATCTTTTTGTTTTCTTCTTCTAAATCACTCTCAAGAAGTACTATTGCCTCTCTGTGAGTTAAACCTTTACATTCTCTAGCCTTTTCTATAATTTCATTAATTAATACTTTATTGTTTTTATTACTTTTAGCATATTCTAAGCTTTTCAATATTTCTTCATCATCAATAAATTCAGTTGCTACCATGGATTTCGCATTATACATACATCTACACTTCTTTCTTTAATAAAGTTTTAAGTATTTTTGCTATAATATTTATGTAACCCGTTCTGACTTTTTATCAACTATTATAATATTGTATTATTTTTTTGAATAAATGGTTTTTACACTGATGCCCTCGATCATACCTAATTTACCAGATAAAGAGTTAATAACATCGCTGGTTGCATCAATAATTACGCTGATAATACTCACCTCCTTGCTTCGGTAGGGTACCCCCATTCTTCCAACAATGTATTGTCCATAATCATGTAATATGATGTTGAGCTTTTCTGTAGCTGTAACATCATCAACTATAATACCAATTAATGCTATTCTTGTTTCCAAAGCTAACGCCCCTCTCAAAAAAATAATCTCTACACCAAAAGGCGCAGAGATAGAATAACTATCATATAATACCGCCTTATCACTCGGGACTAACCCTTATGTACTTCAGAACGATTTAATGTTATGAATCTTTCTTTTTAGGTAATCACCTTAAAGTCAGATTATACCTTTAGTATACCACCCATTACATACATTATCAACGGAATAGTTCATTGAACTAAAAACTTTCCTTGAATT
>DAMAVY010000209.1:0-829 GCA_032077725.1 Clostridium sp.
ATAGCAGCAAAAAAAGTATAAACAAAAGCAAATATTTAAATTTAAAAATATTTAAAGTTCATTAAAAAATTAAAAAATACTAATAGAATAAAAGTACCTATAGGCTAGATATATAAAAAGTGTTTAGTTTGTAGGTACTTTTTTAAGGCATCTGACTTTTTCATTGACCAAATATCTTTCGACTAAAGCGTCGGTATCTTCTCTGAATTTTACTAAGGTAACCATGGCGCCGAGAGAGAAAATGGCGAAAAATTCGCAAACCCGCATGGCTAGAACAACTAGTTAACTAGTTAAAATTTTAAATATTTTCATAGTTATATAGTATCCTAGTTAAAATTTTAAATAGTTTCATAGTTAATAAAGAACCATATATGTTACTATGATTAAAAATTATCTATTCATTGAATACTTATAGATTTACTCCTGATTTTATTAATATTATAAATTAAAGTATTACTGAGAATATACCATCACTCATAGCTACAAAGATAAATAAAGAGATATTTAAGAATCGCTATGAAATGGGTGCCATTCAAGATAAAGCTCATAACAATACCCTAATACTCCTTAAGAATCCAGAAAATATGCTAATAAGTCATTAAAATTGTATATAAAACAATGACACAGAACTAAACAGCCTGTGTCATTGTTATTAATGTATCATTTATTTTAGAAGTTCTGTCCTCGTTAGTGAGTACAATCAAATAGTCTCCAGGTAAAATAATGGTGTCTCCATTTGGAATCAGTTCATTTTCACCTCGATTAACTGCTACTAGTAAACAACGGGATGGCCATTTCACATCTTTAATTTTCTTACCATCTAAAACTG
>DAMAVY010000209.1:839-6034 GCA_032077725.1 Clostridium sp.
AAAACTGAGCCCATAGAAACTGGAAACTCTAATATAGTTTTATTTTTCTTATTACCAATAGGAATTGTGTCATCTTGATTATGTAAAATATTATCTAGTAATGATTCATAAATGGGTTTTGATCCTAAAATATCTGCAACAATATAAGCTACGATTGATACAATGGCTAAGGAAAGTAAATGAGTAAATGAACCTGTCATTTCAGTAATTAGAATTGTTCCGGTTAAGGGTGCTCTAACTACAGCTGCAAAATATCCTGCCATTGCAAGGATAATAAAATTTATGATATACATGCTGTCAAAATGTATAAGATTCACAAGGCCTAGTGCATAAATATTTCCTATTAAAGCCCCAATTGCAAGTAGTGGAAGAAATATTCCACCTGGTGCACCTGAACCAAAACTTGCCATGGTGAATAAAAATTTCACAAGAACTATAATAATTAAAATTGTTAATGAGAAATTGTTTGTAATTAGTGAAGTTATAAGTTCATGTCCGCCACCTAAAACTTGTGGCAAGAAGATTCCAAGAATAACTGAAATTAATAAAGGTATTATTATTCTCATTTCTTTTGGCAGCCATGATTGTGCTACGTATAGGCTTTGAGTTTTTACAAGGGCCTTATTAAAGATTGCGCCTAAAATTCCTAAAAAAACACCTAATAAAATTATATAAAAGTATAATTTAAGTGGCAATGAAGATAGATTTCCAAATGTAAAAACTGGCTTTAAGCCAAAGAAACCACTAGCTATAAAATCAGCTGATAAGGCTGCTGATGTGGCTGAAAGTAAAACTAAGGGTGAAAAACTTTTGTGTACCTCCTCTAATGCAAACATCACTCCAGCTAAAGGAGCATTAAAGGCAGCAGCAAGTCCTGCACTTGCTCCACTTGTAATGAGATATTTTTCCTCAATTTTTATTCTCTTAAAAACTTTGCTAAAGCCTTGACCAACCGCTGCACCTAATTGAACTGATGGGCCTTCTCTTCCTAATGAAAGACCAGACCCTATTGTAAGGATTCCTCCAATGAATTTACCTAGTATAACTCTCCACCAGGTCATATCAAGTTTTCTAAGTAAAACTCCTTCTACTTGAGGGATTCCACTTCCGCTAATCATTGGTTCATGTTTAACCATTAGCCCTACAATATATCCTATAATTATTAAAGCCCCAATCCAAGGTAGAATGAGTATTGGTTTTATAGATATAATTTTATAAATATCAGTTAAAAGAACTCCTGCCTTTTCAAGTGCATAACGATATAGTACAACTAATAAACCAGCAATAATACCTACCCCCATTCCTTCAAACACAAGCTTTAACTTAAAGCTATGCCAGTGGAATAATGTATTTTTGGTATTTTGTTTGTTTTGCACTTCCATTTTAATACCTCCGTTACTACAAAAATAATGATTTTATACTTTTTTGGATTTAAAAGTATACATATATATATATTAACATTATGTTAATAGAAATTCAAAAAAGGTTGGAATTGCCTTAATGACTAAGGGAATATTAAATATTTACTATGGATTATGGAATAGTAAATCATAAGACCATGGTGACATTGAATAGAGTAAATAATATAAATAAAAACTAAAATTTATGTGATAATATAATTGATGAAAGGGCACATACTTTTCGATAAATACAAATTTATGCATATAAAGGATTATCCAAAGAAACGTGGAATGTATTTAATAGATATATTTAGGGTGGTGAGAATATGTTGTCAGATGAAATGGATCAGCTTATTAAGCAGCGTCAAGGACAAGTAAAGAAGGAAAAAAGCCAGATTCCTTATGGTATTGTATTGCTTTTAATTATATTAATTTTGTGTACTACCCTTTGGAAAAGCAAGTATAATTATGCAGTATGCTTAGGCGTAGGAGTTATAATAGGAATTATTTTAAGATATTCGAGATTTTGTTTTACAGCAGCGTTTAGGGATCCTTTTATTTCTGGAAATACCAGAGGACTAAGGGGAATTATATTAGCTATGATTGTAAGTACTATAGGTTTTGCTGTAATTCAATCTGGTTATATTCATAATAAAGGTGTTGATTACAACCTGATTCCAGGAGCAGTTAGTTCAGTAGGTATTCATGTAGTAATTGGTGCCTTCATATTTGGTATAGGAATGGTTTTAGCTGGAGGATGTGCTTCAGGTGTATTAATGAGAATCGGAGAAGGACATGCTTTACATTGGGTTGTTCTTATAGGATTTATAATTGGAACCTTACTAGGAGCTAAGGATTATTCCTTTTGGTATGAGCTTTTTATTAAAGATGCAAAGACTATTTACTTTTCCGAATATCTTGATTTGAAAATTGTTGTTTTAGCACAGGTAGCGGTATTGATGATTTTATATAAATTAGCATTAAGATATGAAAATAGACATTTGAAATAATTGTAATGGAGGAACTCTTATGACTGTAAGAAAGATAGATTGTTTAAGCGAATTGTGTCCTATTCCTTTGCTACGAGCAATGCAGGAGCTTAAAACAATGGAACCAGGCGATATCTTAATTCTTAATTCAGATCATAGTTGTGTGGCCATTGATATAGAAAAATGGGCAACAGGAAAGAAATATCCCACACAGCTTGTGGAATTAGGTAGAGGAGAGTGGGACGTGTATATTCAAAAACCAAAAGAAAAATAGGGGAGAGATAGCATGAAGTCTATAATAAAATGTCTTAAGAAACCTTGGCCCTATTGGGTAGGAGGAATTTTATTAGGTGTAATGAATGTAATTTTACTAGCCCTAATTGGTATAAGCTGGCAGATAACTAGTGGGTTTTTACTATGGGGTATAGGCATACTTCAATGGTTTGGATTAAATCCCTTTAGTTGGGAATATTTTAGCCATTTTCAATCCTACTATGGTCCTATAATTTCAAATGGGAATGTATTTATTAACCAATATACAATTTTGAATATTGGTGTAATTACAGGGTCTTTAGCTGCAACATTATTAGCTTCCCAATTTAAATGGAAGAAAATAAAGAGTAAAAAGCAGTTTATAATTGCTCTTCTAGGAGGAATTATGATGGGATACGGGACTAGGCTTGCTGTTGGTTGTAATATTGGAGCTTTTTTCAGTGGAATACCATCATTTTCCTTACATGCTTGGGTTTTTGGAATTTTTGTAATGTTAGGTGCATGGGTAGGAGTTAAGATTTTAGTTAAATTCCTTATGTAAAAAGAAAAAGGTCAATGGAAAGCAAATATAACTTCCATTGACTTTAATTCTGTTGTCTTAAAATCATTAAGTTAATGATTTTGGGCGTGTGTCCTCTTTCTTTTTAACAAAAACCTCTTTTATTGGAAAATAGAAAATCTACAAACATTTGCTCGTATTCTGTAAATGTATATTTTTCCCTTGAGGCTACATAATAACTAAATGAAATTTTTAAATCGTCTACTTCAACGGTTTGGATAGATTGTTTTTTTAGTTCCTGAGCAACTGTTAACTTTGGTAAAAAAGAAAAACCTTTTCCTGAAAGAATAGAAGATTTTATGGATTCAGGAGAATTTAAATCATAGATCACATTTAGATCTTCTACATTCACATCTTTTTCCTTCAATGATTTTTCAATTAAATGTCGAGTCCCAGAATTATGTTCACGTAAAATTAAAGGAATATGCTTTAATTCTTCTATAGAAATTCTTTTTGGGGAACTATCACTATTTCCTACCAAAAGGAGCTCGTCTGAAATAATAGGTTGAGTAGTGATATCATCAACCATTGGGTCATGTTGTATGATTCCAATATTAATAGCATGTTCTTGTAGCTTTTGAATTACTTCAGTTGAATTGATTACCTCCATACGAATGTCGACTTCTTCATGTAGATGTTTAAAGGTAAAAATACTACAAGGAAGAGCATACTCTCCTACACTTTTGCAAGTACCAATCATTAACTTTGGTCGGTCTTGATGCAAGTTTATCAAATCTCTTTTAATATTTCCTTGGATAGAAAGTAAAGTATCCGCGTAGTTAAATACTACTTTTCCTTCTTCTGATAATTCAACACCTTTGTTGCTTCTGTTTAAAAGATTTACTCCTAATTCATTTTCTAAGCTTTTAAGCTGACCACTGAGCCCAGGTTGTGTAAGGTGGAGAATTTGAGCTGCTTTCGAAATACTATTATATTTTACTGTCATATAAAATGATTCGAGATATTCAAGATTCATATAGTCACATCCTAAAAATAATTGTACTTGTATTCTATTTTACTAGTATGTACCACAGAAATAAATACATTTATTAAATATACCTATTTTTTGAGAATATTTTATAGTTGGCTAAAGGAAAGTGTTATGTTGTATAACGTTTGCTTTCTATGGGGGAATGGAAATATGTAATATAATTTAGGTAGATAGTTAATTATATCATGATGTAAACGATCAACAACCACTTTATACAAATTATTGTTAAAAAAATCACAAGAATATTAAATTTAAATTATGGGGGAGGAAAAAAATGAAAAAAACTGAACAAATTTTGGGGTTTATAGGAATTTTATTAGTATTACTTTTAGGAAAGACTCTATTAAAAACTGATATGTTATTTTTTAGACTTTTAATGGGTGCAGGGTTAGGTTATGCATTATCTAGAGCTTACACAGGATTTGCAGGTAGTATTAATCGTGCATTTAAAACTGGATCAACAAAATTAATGAGAACGTTGATGTTCTTGTTCTTTATCTCGTCTTTATTAACCACTGCTTTTTTATTCAAGGCGGATCCAACTAGTTATGACCTTTGGATAAATCCAATTAACTTTGGTCTTATTTTAGGTGCAGTGCTATTTGGCTTTGGTATGTCATTTTCATCATGCTGTGCCTCAGGTGTGCTTACTGACTTAATAACAGCTCTTCCAAGAGCGTTTATTACATTGATTTTCTTTGGTTTAGGAGTATTCTTAGGGTTTCCTTTACAAAATACCGCAGGGTGGATTAAGAACTCTTGGTTTTCAACACCAGTAGGTGAAAAATTAGCAGGAGGTGTATTCCTTCCAGATCTATTCAGATGGGATGGACTTGAAGGTTATCTAGGTGCATTAGTGTTAATGGCATTGTTTTGTGGAATTGTTGTATTCATATCATATCGTTACGAGAGAAGCCGTAAGGTAAATAATACCTATACTGGTCACACCATGGAAAAAATACAGGATCAGAATGAAGTATTAG
>DAMAVY010000210.1:0-755 GCA_032077725.1 Clostridium sp.
AGAGATTTTTTATTAATGACATAGTATTAATAGAAGGATGAAATTTAATAAAATTTAATTAAATTAAATTAATTAAATAATGTAAATTATTAAATGCAACCATATGTAAGTTGGATTTCATAAGAAAATTAAAACTTAGTAATGGATAGAATAAGGAGAGATAAAAGATGAGCGTAAAAATTACAAAACCAAGTATACTACCAGGATTTATGGAACTTACTCCAAGGGAACAGGTGGCATTTAATCATGTTTCTGATGTTATAAGAAAAAACTACGAGTCTTTTGGATTTCTTCCAATAGATACACCTATAATTGAGAAAAGTGAAGTTCTTCTTGCAAAGACAGGTGGAGATACTGAAAAACAAATATACACTCTAACAAAGGGCAGCACAGATATGGCTTTAAGGTTTGATTTAACAGTGCCTCTTGCTCGTTATGTTGTACAACATATGGAAGAAATAGCTTTTCCTTTTAAGAGATATCAGATAGGAAAGGTGTATAGAGGAGAAAGAAATCAAAGAGGAAGATTTAGAGAGTTTTATCAATGTGATGTAGATATTATTGGTAATGGTTCATTAAGCATAGCAAATGATGCACAAATACCAAGCATTATATATAAAATATTTAAGGAACTTGGATTTGATGATTTCAAGATAAGAATTAATAATAGAAAAATCCTTGATGGATTATTAAAAAGTTTAAATATAGATAGTTATATTGAAGTGTTAAGAGTAATTGATAAAATAGATAAAATT
>DAMAVY010000210.1:765-6014 GCA_032077725.1 Clostridium sp.
CAAGGTTAGAGAAGAGCTTAGCGAATACATTAATACTAGTGAAGGCATAGACAGTCTTATAAAATTTATAACAATAGAGGGAACTAATGATGAAAAGATTAACATGCTTAAAAATAGTAAAATAACTCACGAAAGGTTCATAGAAGGGGTAACGGAACTAGAAACAGTAAGCAAATATATCAAAGCTTTTGGAATCCCAGATAAAAACTATGTTATAGATTTTAAAATAACTAGAGGACTGGATTATTATACAGGAACAGTATATGAAACTTTCTTAGATGATTATCCTGAGTTTGGATCTGTATGTTCAGGAGGAAGATATGATGATTTAGCTCAGTATTACACTGAGAAAAAACTTCCTGGAGTTGGAATTTCCATTGGTCTTACAAGGTTATTTTGGAGTTTCATGGAAAGTAATATTATTGATTTGAATAGTAATTCATTAATTGATGTTTTGGTTATTCCTATGGATGAGGATTTGGAATATAGCGTTGAGGTTTGCAACAAATTAAGAGACGGAGGAATTAAAGCTGACATTTATCTTGAAGGCGGGAAATTCCCTAAGAAGCTTAAGTATGCAAACAAGTTATCTATTCCTAAAGTCATAATTATTGGAGAAAATGAAAAACTAGAGAAAAAGGTTCTTATTAAAGACATGGAAACAGGGGAGCAAACAGTAGCTTCTGTAGAAGAGGGAATAGCTATTTTAAAATCTAGATAATTATAAAAAGGATTAAAGCAGTTTAACTGACTTTAGTCCTTTTTTTATATATATTGGAACCCAAGATACAATTAAAAATATTTGCATATATAGTTTATAAATAAAATAAATATATATTTAGCTGTTATTAGGAAGGAAAATGACGAAAGATAGATAATTAGTTTTTATAAAATAGAAAATATTAAGAATATTGGAAAATCGTATTGGAAAAAGAGGAAAAATAAGGAATGTTTTTTCTTGAAAATTATAGTTGTAATGCTAAAATATAAGATAAAAGTAGTAATTTTTTTAATATTTAAAAAATTGTTACAATATTTAGTTAAATAAATTTATACTAAGGGGGATAATTGGATGAATTTTAAAAAGGGTGTTTCTGTAGGACTTGCATTTTCAATAGTGCTAGGTTCGAATGCGTCAGTTTTTGCTGTGCCTGCTAATGAATTAATTAAGTCGGCAAACGAGAACAAAGAAAAAGAAATGGTTTTACAAGCTCAAATTCAACAAGAAAAAGGACTTCAAGGACTCAAGAATTCTGATACAGTTAGAATTATTGTGGAACTTGATGGACAAGCAGTTATTGACAAGGCTACAACAAAAGGCTTAAAAGTTAGCGATATGAGTAAGACTGAGGCTTTAAAACTAAAAAAACAAGTTTTAGATGAACAAAGCTCAATACAAAGTAAAATTGAATCTAAAGGTATTGACTTTGAAATAATCAATAGTTTTACTAACGTAGCTAATGGATTTAGTATGACAACTACATTAGGACAAGCTAAGAAAATTGAAGGCATTACAGGGGTTAAATCCGTTACCATTGCTAATGAATATCAAAGACCAAAACCTGATATGATTAGCAGTGATGATATCATATCCGCACCAGAGACATGGGCACTTGGATATAATGGTGAAGGCACAGTAGTCTCTGTTATTGATACAGGTGTAGACTCAACTCATAGAGATATGAAAGTAACTGATGCTACTAAGGCTGAACTTCAAACAGATGAAGTTAAAGCTATATCTGAAAAAAATAAATTACCTGGTGAATATAAGACATCGAAAGTTCCATATGGATACAATTATATGGATCAAAATAATGAGATTCTAGACTTAGGACCAGATGCTAGTGAGCATGGAATGCATGTTGCTGGTACAGTAGGAGCAAATGGAGACATTAGCAATGGCGGAATTAAAGGAGTTGCACCTGAAGCTCAAATTCTTGCAATGAAGGTTTTTGGAAATAACCCTAAAATGCCATCTACCTTTGGTGATGTAATTATTAAAGCAATAGATGATTCAGTAATACTTGGGGCTGATGTTATAAACATGAGTTTAGGTTCTACTTCGTCTTTTGTAGATGATACTGACCCTGAGCAAGCGGCTGTTAATAGAGCTGTAGATAATGGAGTAGTAGTAGCAATATCCGCTGGTAATTCTAATGTGTTTGGAGATGGATATGACAACCCATATGCAGAAAATCCTGACTATGGTGTTGCTGGTTCTCCTGGAATAGCTACAGACTCACTTCAAGTAGCTTCCATAGAAAACAGGGTTATGACTGGTTATGGATTAGAATTCACAATTGACGGTAAATTTATGAGCACTCCATATACAAATTCAGGAGCAAATATAATAGATTCATTTAAAGGTCAAAACCTTGAGGTTGTGAATTGTGGAATTGGAAAACCAGAAGAAATTCCAGCTGAGGTTAAAGGAAAAGTAGCATTAATAATGCGTGGTGGATTAGACTTTACTAAAAAGATTGGTAATGCTGAAGCCGCAGGTGCAACTGCAGTTATAGTATATAATCATGCATCTGGTGGCGATGAAATAATGAATATGATGTATCCAGAAGGTGGAAAAATACCTGCAATATTTATAGGTAATACTGATGGAGCAAAGATTTCAGAACAAGCTGCAAAAGGTAAATTTACTGTTGCAGTAAATGGAGTTGCAGCACAGGCTGTGAATCCGGCTGCAGGAAAAATGGCAGACTCCACATCATGGGGAACAACTCCTGATTTAGAGTTCAAACCAGAAATAACAGCTCCAGGTGGAAATATATGGTCAACTGCTAATGGTAATAGATATCAAAATATGAGTGGTACTTCAATGGCTTCACCTCATGTAGCAG
Organism: Clostridium sp.; assembly: GCA_032077725.1. GTDB lineage: Bacteria > Bacillota > Clostridia > Clostridiales > Clostridiaceae > Clostridium_J. The sequence goes on from DAMAVY010000210.1 coordinate 3,618, forward strand.
GTGGTTCAGCACTAGTACTTCAAAGAGTAGATAAAGAGTTTGCATTAACTGGAGAAGCTAGAGCAAAAATGGCTAAGAAATTTTTAATGAGCACAGCTCTTCCACATGTAGATAAAGGAGCTAATCAAGCAGATGCAGTTGTTGCAGGCCCTAATTATACATCTCCTAGAAGACAAGGTGCTGGAGTTATGAATTTACAAGCAGCTACAACTACACCTTCTGTAGTTACAGACAAAACTACAGATGAGTGTAAGGTTAATTTGAAAGAAATTAAAGGAAACAAGGCTACATTTACTGTTAACGTTAAAAACTTTAGTAAAAATGAATTAACTTATAATTTAGCTGGTACTGTTCAAACAGACTTAGCTGTACCACAGGGAGATTATGATTATAACTTCTTAGAGTCTCAAAATGTTATTGATAAAACTACAAAACAATTCCCTATTTCTTTCAGTAATAAGGAAGTTAAGGTTCCAGCTAATGGATCAGCTGATGTAGTTGTTACTGTAGATTTAAGCAATGCCGTAGATACAGCAAATGGAAAAACCATTGAGGAAGTATTTGTAAATGGTGGATTTGTAGAAGGTTTTGTTACATTAACAGATCCTACAGATACTAATCCAGAATTAAGCATTCCATACATGGGATTTAAAGGAGATTGGGATAAAGCTCCAGCTATAGATGCATCACTATATGACACTGATAGAAATACTTTCTATGGTACAACTGTAATGTCTACAAATGTTGGTGATGGAAATTATGACTTCCTAGGAGTAACTTTAGATAAAAAATTTGATGGTACTAAAATAGACTTTTCACCAAATGGAGATGGATCAATTGATACAATAACTCCAATTTCATCATATCTTAGAAATATTAAAGAATTAAAAGTAGAAATTCTGAATAAAGATGGAAAAGTAATAAGAACTGTTGCAGAAAAAACAGATGTTTTAAAACATTTTTATGATGGTGGTAAAGAACCTAAGTATGATATATTTGAAGCAGCTACATGGGATGGAACAGTTAATGGTAAGTTAGTTGAAGATGGTAAGTACACTTATAGAATTAAATCAAAAATTGACTTCGAAGGTGCACAGTGGCAGAACTTTGACTATATGGTAAATGTAGATACAAAAGCTCCAACAGTTGAAGCTAAAGATGTTGTTTATAACAAAGAAACTAAGCAATTGACAGTAGCTGCAAAGGATAATAATGATGGTCATGTTTATTCATATGCATTATTAAATGCTGGAAAAACTGTTGAAACAAATAATACTGGAGTTTTTGATTTAAGCAAATTATCTTATGAAGATTGTTCTGTTCAAGTACTTGACTATGCTAAAAATGAGAAAATTGTTAATCTAGCAGATGTTACTATTGGAGAATACAAAGAGCCAACAGGACCTGCTACAGGAGATAAAACAATTCCAACAGTAATGGTAACAGGACCAGAATTCTTTGGAATAGTAGACAATGGTAAAATAAATGTTATTGGTACAGTAGCAGATCAATCTGCCATAGCAGAATTTACCGTTGGTGGTAAGAATGTTCCGTTAACTTTTGACACTCATACTGGGCTTTGGAATTTCTCTGCTGAGGTTGATTTAAAAGATGGATATCATAGCATAGACATTGCAGCTAGAGATGCAGCAGGTAATAAAATAGCATTTGCTCACAAGGTATTTGTAGATACTACAGCTCCAACAATTGAAGTTGAAACTGTACCAAGTGAAACTACTAAGGATTCAATAATAATTTCAGCTAAAGTAAATGATAACTTCCCAAGCTTAACGATTAAAGTAAATGGAGATGTTGCCAAAACAATATCTGCTGATATGGAATACTTTAGCACTTTATCACCAGCAAGTCATGATTTAGCTTATCAAGTTAAATTAAATGATGGTGAAAATAAAATAGTAATAGAAGCTTTAGATAGTGCTAATCATGTTACTACAAAAGAAATAACAGTAAATAAAGTTAAATCAATAGTTAGATCAGAAGTAAAACTTTCTGGTGCAACTAGATATGAAACTGCTGTTGAAGTAAGTAAAACAGGATGGAAAACTTCTGATATGGCTGTTATTGCAAACGGATCAGCTTATGCAGATGCCCTAGTAGCAGCACCACTTGCAGCAAATTATAATGCACCAATTTTATTAACTGATGCTGGTGAGCTTACTGATGCTACTAAAGCAGAATTAACTAGATTAGCTGTTAAGACTGTTTATGTAGTTGGTGGAACAGGTGTTGTTTCAGAAGCTGTAGTGAATGAAATTACAGACATGGGAATTGATGTAGTTAGATTAGCTGGAGCAAATAGATATGAAACTTCAATAGAAGTTGCTAAACAGTTAGATAGACAAAAAAATGTGGAGAATATTTATGTAGGTGGTGGTG
>DAMAVY010000211.1:0-5984 GCA_032077725.1 Clostridium sp.
ATGCTTTCATACCTTTCAGCTAAAGTCTTGTATCTTTCGTCATACTCAGGTTGGTTTAAATCATTGCGTGCATTTTCCTCCACACTTTTCTTTTTCTTAGTAAGGAAATCAACTGTAAAACTCTTTTGAAGAATTGCATCACCCTTGTACCTTTCGTTCTTTAGAATACTGCGTACTGTGCTCCCATGCCAAACCTCTTTACCTGCTTGGGTTGGTATTTCATTTATGGTTAAATGCTTCGCAATTCCTGATGTTGTCTTACCTTCAAGAAACAATTTATAAATCAGCCTTACAACTGCAGCTTCCTTCTCTACAATCTTAGGCAGATCATTTCCTCCCTTTTCATACCCTAGAAACTGTTTGTATGGAAGGTTGCCTTTATTTAAAATTAGTTTTTTATTTAAATGGTCTTTTACATACTTTTTCTGAATCAGGGCATTACCTGTGTACTTTTCATTTTTTTAATATCCATAACTCTCTCTGAGTTCCAAGTCCCGCCTCGTAGCTACTTAACACCCATTTCACGAAGCTTCTTAGAAATTTTGGTGATGTGCAAAATTGTAATTTGCTCACATGATTTTTGTATTAAATTCATTTTTTGCCGTCTTAATAATTCCCCTAAAAACACTGAAAGCCCATGATATATCAAAGGCTTTCACATTGTATCAAAGTTATAGTTCTTATTTGTCGGAAGTGAGGGGACACTTATTTTCACATTTCTGCAAACGTTAACTAAATCTTAATCCTCTATATTTTCATTATTACACTTATTCCAATTTCTATTTATTAAATAATTTTATACAAAATAAAAAACTCTAACATTAAATGTTAGAGTTTTCAAATGGTGGAAGCGATGGGAATCGAACCCATGTCCGAAAGCCATCCCACGTAGGCATCTCCGAGTGCAGTCTCTATTTTTACATTCCCTCCATAGAACCCCTAGAGACAAGGTTTCTACTTCAGTAGCTTCATAAATTCCGTTCCAAGGTCAAAGCTTTCCAAGGCTCGGTTCCCCACTAATCGGCGCTCTATCCTAAGCCGTGGGCCTCAAAGGTAGAACGAGCAGCTATACTAAGCTGCTATTGCAAAATTGTCTTCTGCGTTTATCTTTTTCCCATAGTTTTTTAAAGCGGGTCCATGAGTTCCCTCTACTCGCTTCCTACATGTCACGTACCCCCGTCGAAACCAGTACGCCCCCATGTTAGGTAGTGGCAATGTTTTATAATTACCACGTACACTCATTATAAACAATAACCTTACTTATATCAAGTAAATTTATGTAAATATTTTTATAGTTTTAATGGACAGATTTCCTTTAGATTCTACATATGGTATTTGGTAAATCTATATAAATAAAAAAGTACCATTTATAATGATACTTTCACACCATATAAAAGCTTATTTTATTGTATATAGTTAAATCTAGCTATTTTATATAAGACATATCACTTAGTCTCTTTATTATGTGTTTTCCGTTGTTATCTTCTATAAAATGAGAAACTCCACCTGCAAATCCAAATAAATCACAGTTATTAAGATTTTCAGGTTTAAGTCCTAACCACATAGCGTTGAAAATACTTAATGTATCCCCATGGGAAACAATAATTATATGCTCATCATCACTGCTCATTATATCATTGTAGAAAGGTTCTAGACGATTCCAAGTTTCTCTTCTAGATTCAACATCTGGTATACATCTATCATCAATTGTCTTTTCCCATGCTGTTTGATTTTCTCTAAGCCACTGTACACTTTTTCCTACAGCAGAACCAAGGTTACGTTCCCTTAGGACTTCATTAATGATTGGTTTTAACTCTAAATGCTTTCCTACAATTTCAGCTGTCTGATTTGCTCTTTTTAAATCTGAAGAATACATAACATAGACACTATCTTTTGAAAGTTCTTCCTTAAGTTTTATCCCAATGTTATTTGCTTGTTCTTTTCCTAGGTTAGTTAAATCCCAATCTGTCCATGAACCAATCATTCCATTGGTGTGATGTACTGATTGAGTATGTTGAATGGTAATTATTCTTTTCATATCTTACCGCTCCCCCTATTTAAACTTCCCATACTTCATAGTAAAATTCTATTATAAAATAAAGTGTTACCTGTTTCTTTCCTTCATCTGTCTATCTATGTCTCTCTTAGCTGCCTTTTCTAGCATTACATCTCTCTTATCGTAATCTTTCTTACCTCTACAAATTCCAAGGTTAACTTTTACTTTTCCATCTTTAAGGTAAATGCTAAGCGGAATTAGTGTATATCCCTTTTGAGCAGTAAATCCTAAAAGTTTTTCAATTTCTCCTTTGTGAAGAAGTAGTTTTCTTTCTCTAAGAGGATCTCTATTGAATATATTACCTTGTTCATAAGGGCTTATATGCATATTCTTTACAAAGATTTCTCCATTATAAACATCTGCATAACTATCTCTAAGATTTGCTTTTCCAGCTCTTATAGATTTAACTTCTGTACCTACAAGAACTATTCCTGCTTCCATAGCTTCTTCTATGAAGAAGTCATGTCTTGCTTTTCTATTTTCTACTAATGTCTTAGTTCCTAACTTCTTTGCCATTATGTCACCTACTTCTATATTTAAAATACATTCTATAGTATAACCTATTTTTATTATAACCTAAAACATAAATATTGTAATTATTAACCTGAATTTTATTCATATAAACTTACTACTTTTAAAACTTTTTAACTTTTTTACTTTTTAAAAAGTTGTTGACACCATGTGAGTTTGCGGGGTTTTGTCATTTAAATCCTCAATTAAAGATATCTTTAAAAAAGAAAAGCTATCTCTAGTAGATGGTTTCTCTACTTTGAGACAGCTCTTCTAATTTGCTATTATTATTAACAAATTTCAGGATATTTACTTATCTTTTTCACTTGATTGGAATTTAGAATTTTACTTTGTTGCCATAGAAAGTGCATTCGAATAATCTTTCCATAGTTTTATCATCTATCTCTCTTGGGTTTGAGCCTGTGCATGCATCAAGTACAGCATTGTGAGCTACAAATTCAAGGTTTGCTTTAAAATCTTCCTCTGCAATTCCATATTCCTTCATTGAATGTGGAATATTTAATGTAGTATTTAGATCATTTATCATATCTATTAATGAATCTGTTAATTCTTTATCATTGTTTCCTTCTAATTTTAGCATTCTAGCTATATCTGCATATCTATCTTCACATTTAGTTCTATTGTAATCTATTACATATGGAAGAAAAATTGCATTTGCACATCCATGAGGAATGTGGAAAACTGCTCCTGTTTTGTGAGCCATTGAATGAACTATTCCAAGTAATGCATTGGAAAATGCCATTCCTGCAAGGCATTGAGCTTCATGCATTAGGTTTCTTGATTTTTCACATCCGTTATAAGAATCTACTAAGTAGTCTCTTACCATTTCAATAGCCTTTAATGCTAGTGGATCTGTGAAGTTTGATCTTAAAGATGCTGTATATGCTTCTATAGCATGAGTTAACGCATCCATTCCTGTATGAGCAACTAAAGTTTTAGGCATTGTTTGTGCAAGTGCTGGATCTACTATTGCTATATCAGGTGTTATATTAAAGTCAGCTAGAGGATACTTAATTTTAGCTTTGTAATCAGTAATTACAGAGAATGCTGTAACTTCTGTAGCTGTACCACTAGTTGATGGTATTGCAATGAATTTTGCCTTTTGTCTTAATTCTGGTAATCCAAAAGGAATTATAGCTTGTTCAAATGTGAATTCTGGGTATTCATAGAATATCCACATAGCTTTTGCTGCATCTATTGGTGAGCCTCCGCCCATAGCAACTATCCAGTCGGGTTCAAAGCTTCTCATAGCTTCTGCGCCTTTCATAACAGTTTCTACTGATGGATCTGGTTCTACTCCTTCAAATAAGGCAATTTCCATTCCTGCTTCTTTTAAATAGTCTTCAACCTTTTGTAAGAATCCGAATTTCTTCATTGATCCTCCACCGACAACTATAAAAGCTTTCTTCCCCTTTAGAGTCTTCAGAGTTTCTAAAGCTCCTTCTCCATGATAAATATCTCTTGGTAATGTAAAACGTGCCATAATATTACCCTCCCTTAAATAAAAATCTTAAAGTTTGTTATTTATTTAACATCTATAATATAAGTATATCACGTTTTTCTACAAATGCTAGTAGTTTGTTAAATTTTTATTTTTTAGGAAACTCCGTCTCACATGGGTTTGTTAGAAAACTTCGCCTCACATGGGTTTGGTGGAGTAAGTTCGAAGAGCTATCTCATAGTAGATAATTTTCTACTATGAGATAGCTCTTCTAAGTTTGTTTTAATATGATTCTATAAATTAAAGGAAAATCTTAAATTTCTTGAATCTTACTTCAAAAGAAATTTAACTTAATATAACATAATGCAATGGACTTTAAAATAGTCACCCGTGTTACATTTGTATCCCAAATAAACCGTATATGCTTTAAATGTGCATCACATTTATGATATAAGTATATCACATTTCAATATAAATGCTAGTATTTTTATTAAAAAAACCTATTTATTTTTCTAATAAACCTATTTATATTTCTAATATGATTATTTATATTATTAAAAAACAGGCACCCCGAAGTGATATGATACCTCCCAAGTAGATTTTGGTTATTTCCCATGTCTACTTAAGAGGTATCATATCAAAACTTGAGTTGCCTGTTTTATGTGTGTACTTGAACGATTTATTCTATAGGAGTGTCACTAGAACCCTCGCCTATTAATTCATTTAAATCTACGATTATCTCTTCTTCGGTTTCTTCCACCTCAGGTTTTACTACTTCAAAGTATACATCATGAGCATCAATATCTACTTTAGAGCATCTTACCTTCACTGAATCACCTAGTCTATAAATATTCTTTGTTCTCTCACCAATCAAAGATAGATGTCTTTCATCATAGATATAGTAATCATCATGAAGTTCACTAATATGAACTAGACCTTCTATAGTATTAGGGAGCTCTACAAACATACCAAAGCTTGTAACTGAAGAGATTATTCCTTCAAACTCTTCTCCAATCTTATCTAGCATATATTCAGCTTTCTTTAAATCATCAACTTCACGTTCCGCATCTACAGCCATTCTTTCTGTATCAGAAGATTGTTTTGAAGCCTCTACAACAAATGCCTTTAACTTCTTTTCTCTCTTTTGAGTTAATCCATCATTTATTATTTCCTTAATAATTCTATGAATTACAAGGTCAGGATATCTTCTTATTGGAGATGTAAAGTGGCAATAATATTTAGCTGCAAGTCCAAAGTGACCTACGCATACTTGAGAATATTTTGCCTTCATCATAGATCTTAAAAGCAAGGTACTTACTACTGTTTCTTCTTTCTTTCCCTTAACAGCTTCTAAAACCTTTTGTAAATCTTTTGGATGTACTTCCTCATCTTTAAATCTCACATGATATCCTAGGTTATATACGAATTCACTGAAATGAAGCAACTTCTCCATATCTGGATCTTCATGGATTCTGTATACAAAAGGTGAATTCATCCAGAAGAAATGTTCTGCTACAGTTTCATTACATATTAGCATAAATTCTTCTATTATTGTATTAGCTATAGCTCTTTCACGAGGTACAATATCAACTGGCTTTCCTTTTTCATCTAATATGATCTGACATTCTGCAAAATCAAAATCAATGGCGCCTCTAGACATTCTCTTTTTATTTAAGATTTCAAATAACTTACCCATGTTTTTAAAGTCTTCATAGAGATATTTATATTTTTCTATAGTCTCAGGATCTTCATCTCTAAGAATCTTAGTTACATCGGTGTAAGTCATTCTTTCATTAGTTTTTATTACACTTTCAAATATATCATGATCTACTACTTTTCCTGTATCATCAATTTCCATAAAACAGCTTAGTGCAAGTCTATTAACTCTTGGATTTAAACTACATACACCATTAGAAAGCTTTTTAGGAAGCATTGGAATTACTCTGTCTATTAAAT
>DAMAVY010000212.1:0-2028 GCA_032077725.1 Clostridium sp.
AGATACATAGGATCTGGAAATCCCTAATATTGAAGCTATCTCTCTCTGAGTTTTTGGTTTTCCATCAATTAGACCATATCTCATTTCTATTATTTTTTTTTCTCTCTCTTGTAGGCATGTTGCTATTATTGAATATAATTTTTTTACTTGTATTTTACTTTCCACAACTTCTAATATTGAGTCTTTATCACTACTTAATATGTCCATTAGGGATATTTCATTTCCTTCTTTATCGAGACCAATTGGATCTTGTAAGTAAATCTCGCTCTTTATCTTTTTATTGTTTCTAATGAGCATAAGAATTTCATTTTCTATACATCTTGCAGCATAAGTCGCAAGTCTAGTTCCTTTATTCATATCAAAGGAGTCTATAGCTTTAATTAGTCCAACAGTGCCTATTGATATTAAATCATCGACTTCTTTCCCAGGAAATGAGTATTTTTTTACTATATGTGCTACCAATCTTAAGTTTCGCTCAACCAGTATTCCCTTTGCTTCAGGGTCTCCTCCCTTCAGCTTTAGCAAATACTCTTTCTCTTCTATTTCTGTCAAAGGTTGTGGAAAAGAATTATTTCCTGAAACATATCCTGTAAGTAAGGCATATTCGCCAACTACACTTAATAACCAACTTAAGCAAAACATTCATGCTCCCCCTAATAATGCTTATTAATATAATATGTTCCACAAGTGCGAAAAGTGCCTATATTATTATATTTATTTAATTAAAATCTTAGTGAATTAATTCTACTTTTACTTTATTAATTTATCTTGAATTAAATTTTCTGCAATATCCTTAAATATTGCACAAGCGGTTTTACTATCTCCACTGACATCTTCGATTTGTGGAAGAAAAATAACCATGGAATAATATTTATTGTTATGCTTAAAAAATCCTGCAAACCACCCATCAGAACACTTTTTCTCACCCGCAAAGTATTCGGTTGTTCCAGTCTTACCCCCAACTTCTAAATTATCAATTCTTGCATTAGAGCCAGTGCCAAGGTCACCTTCTACAACTCCAATCATTCCAGCTTTAAGTACACTTGCTGTATACTCACTAAACGCCTCCGTAGATTCAGTGGTGTATTCCTTTAAAACCTCACCATCTCCACTTACAATTTGTTTCAGTATTCTTGGTTTTACATATGTACCACCATTAACAACTGTACTAGGAATAGCCAGTGCGGCTAGTGGCGTAACTCTAACAGTCTGACCTATAGATGTATTAGTTATGATATCTAAATTATTTTCAACCTTATAACCTTCAATAATTCCGTTTTTCTCATCTTGAAGATTTAAAGCTTTGCTAAACAAACCAAGTTTACTAGCCATATTGTAAATATTGTCCATTCCAACTTTCCAACCTACCTGAGCAAAAGTATCATTTGAGGATGCAATATATGCTTCATTCAAGTAGTATGAACCAAGTTTTTCTATACTTTTAGGAAAAATACCCTTAAGATAAAATTTCTCATTTTCACTGACTAATTGATTTTCAAGAGCTGCTTCATAAACTATAGTTTTAAATGTGGATCCAAGTAAAAATCCATTTCCACTTGGCACTCCAATATTTACATTTGATAAATTATCATCTTTTTGTGCCATAGACAAAATATCGCCTGTGTCACTTTCCATTATCACAGCACCAATCTGACCATATTCTTTATACTTCTCACTTCTTAATATTTCTTCTATTTTACTTTGAATATTATAATCTAGAGTAGTAACTACAGTATTATTATCCTTATTAATTATATTAGTTTCTTTAATTATATTACCACTTACATCTCTCTCAAATCTAATTTGATCCCTTTTATTACCTTTAGTATATTCATATATTTCACGTTCTAAAGTTCCGTCATCCTTTAACTTTGAGTTGTCTGAGTACTTCATTCCACTAGATAATAAATTCTTAATGCTCCAATTATTACTTTTTTCATACTCATCATACTTATAAACATAAATTCCTCTTACATTATCCAAAACTTTAAGTTTTTCATAACATGCCTCGTCTATTTCATAACTAAA
>DAMAVY010000212.1:2038-5958 GCA_032077725.1 Clostridium sp.
TATTGAAGTAGTGATATATCATAGTCCTTATTATAACTCCTTAATACATAGGAAATATTTTTCATTGTAATAAATGCGTTATCTTTATTTAGAGTATAAAAAGTTAATGGATCTATCACAGTGTAATATTTTATCTTATGATTAAAAAGATTATTATTATTTCTATCAAGCAATTTAAAATTAATATTTGTGGTATCTTCTTCATAGTAGTATTGCTTATTAGCTGATACTGAAAGAGTTGGTCCCTCCGTTAACTGCAAATATGCTAGTCTTACCATTAAAGCAATAAATATTAAAGTTAAAGTACTTAACAATGCACAATTTCTTATCTTCACATGCTTTTTAATATTTTTATAAAACAATAAAAAAACACCTCCCTTTAGTTTAATCTTTGACTAAAGAAAGGCATTTCATACTTCAAGACCTTGTGTTATTCTTCTCTGGCTAAAATTTGGCGTATGTTTCCTTTAATAACTTCTATTGCTACTTTATTATGTCCACCTTCTGGAATAATAATATCAGCATACTTCTTGGTGTTTTCTGTAAATTGCTCATGCATTTGCTTAACTACACCTAAATATTGAGATATGACTGAATCGATAGTTCTTCCTCTCTCATTCATATCTCTAACTAATCTTCTAATAAATCTAACATCTGCATCTGTATCAACATATATTTTTATATCAAGCATATTTCTAAGAGATTCATCTTCAAGAACAAGAATCCCCTCTACAATTATTATTTCTCTTGGCTCTACAGTTATAGTTTCCTTTTTCCTATTATGTACCTCGAAGTCATATTGAGGTTTTGCAATTGATTTTCCATTAATTAAATCTTCTAAATGACTAACTAATAGCTCTGTATCAAAAGCATATGGATGATCATAGTTTGTCTTCACTCTATTTTCCATAGTTAAGTGACTTTGATCTTTATAATAACAGTCTTGTTCTATCATAGCTATGCAGTTTGCATCAAAACTCTTGCATATCTCTTTTGCAATAGTACTTTTCCCTGATCCAGTACCACCTGTTATTCCTATTATAACTGGACGTTTCATTAAACTTCCTCCCTAGCCTTAATTATAATATCATTTTCTTCTAGTTCTACATCAACTTTAGCAGTATAAATCATCTTAGCACTAGGCGCAGAGTCAATTTTATTTCCCTTTTCATCATGAAGGTCTAGTAGCACAACTTCTTTATTTTCCCCAACTGGTCTTAATACCTCTACTCGTGCTCCTTCTACAACCTTATTTCTATGCTCAATAGTAACCACTTTTGTATCCACATCATAGGATTTAACTATACCTACAATATCATAGTTTCTTATATATGCTGAAGTATCTTGTATTTGTCTATTTTTTTCATCTAAATAGAATCCAGTGTTATATTCCCTATGACTAGGTTTGTTTAAATCTTCTAACCATTTTGGGTTGAACTTATAATCTTCTGGTGACTTCATATATTCATCTATCGCTTCTCTATAAGCTTTAACTACACTGGCCACATAATAAGTGCTTTTCATTCTTCCCTCTATCTTAAAGGAGTATGCACCTGTTTTAATAAGGTCTGGAATATATTCAATCATACATAAATCTTTTGAGTTCATTATATATGTTCCATTTTCATCCTCTGTAATAGGATAATATTCACCTTCACGCTTTTCTTCAACTAAACGATATTTATATCTACATGGCTGTGCACAAGATCCCCTGTTAGAATCCCTTCCAACCATATAATTTGATAAAAGACATCTTCCTGAATAAGCCATGCACATAGAACCATGAACGAACATTTCAAGTTCCATAGTCTTAGGGATATTTTCATAGATTTTTGTTATTTCTTCAAGGGATACTTCTCTAGCTAAAACAACTCTCTTAACTCCAATCCTATGCCAAAATTCACAAGTCTTCCAGTTTACAGTATTAGCTTGAGTACTTAGGTGTAATTCTAAATTGGGCACTGTTTCTCTAGCAGTCATTATTATACCTGGGTCTGAAACTATAATTGCATCCACTCCAAATTCATAAAGTTCTTTTAGATAATCTTCTAGTCCTTCTAAATCTTCATTATGTGGAAATACATTTAAAGTAACATATACTTTCTTTCCTCTTTTATGAGCAAATTCTAGTCCTTCTATTAACTGCTCATTACTAAAATTGTCTGCGAAAGCTCTAAGATTTAGTTTGCTACCTCCTAGATAAACTGCATCTGCCCCAAAATTTATCGCAGCCTTAAGCTTCTCCAGATTTCCTGCTGGTGCTAATAACTCTGGTGTTCTCATTTTCATTCCTCCTGACTGTTAGTGCTATGCCATCTCCCATAGGTATTACCGTTGTAAGTAAATTCTCGTCCTGGGATATTGTTTCCATATAGTTTTTCATTCTTTTTACTATAGTAATTTTTCTTTTTTGCATTAAATCTTTGCAAGCAACCATTCCTCTAAATAGCACATTATCCGCAATAATCATGCCATCTTTTTTAAGCATCCTTATGCAATGTGGTAAGAAATGACTATAATGTCCTTTTCCTGCATCGATAAAGATTATATCATATTCATCATCTAAATTTTCAAGAATTTCTAGACAATCTCCTTTTATTACAGTTATATTATTACTAAATCCGTATTTTTCTATATTTTCAGTTGCAATAGCTACCATATTTTCATCTCTTTCAATGGTAGTTATGCTAACATTATTTTCTGATGCTAATGCCATTAAAATGGAGGAATATCCTATTGCTGTTCCAAGTTCTAATATTTTTTTCGGTTTTTTAACTTTAACCATAAACTCAATTAACCTAGCAGTTTCCTTTTGAACTATAGGTACTGCGTTTTCTTCTGCAAAACTTTCTAATTCTTTTAATATACCCTGAGAATCTCCAATGAGATTTCTTAAGTATTTTTCCATATAATCATATGTAATACCGCTCATATTTTCCTCCATGTAATTTTTATATAATTTAATTGTATAAAATTATAAGCCCAAAATTATTGAGCTTATAATTTAATATTTTATGTTAATTCTTTTATCTCAAAAAAATCTTCATAGTTATTTGTATAAAATAGTTGTGCGTTTTAGTATCCCAATTCTTTTAACTTATTCATAAAGTCCACATCATTATCAGTAAAATAATGATGCATTTTATCTTTTTCTAAAACGTAAAATAAATAGTTAGTATCTCCAGGATTAGCAGCTGCCGAAATAGATGCAAGTCCAGGACTAGATATAGGACCTAATGGTAATCCAGTGTATTTATAAGTATTATAAGGAGAATCTATTTCTAAATGCTTATCTAAAACAGTTTCAACATGTTGTCCTAAAGCATAGATAACTGTTGCATCTATTTGTAACATCATTTCCTTATCTAATCTATTGTATATTACTGAAGAGACTATTGCTCTTTCCTCATCAACCTTAGTTTCATTCTCAATAATAGAAGCTATAGTTACCATTTTGTAAATATCAGCATCTTTAGGTAAAGTACTACTTATTTTATCATAAAAAGTATTATTCATTTTAGCTATAACTTCTTCAGGTTTAACACCCTTTGTAAAGTTATATGTATCTGGAAATAAGAATCCTTCTAGATCATATCTTCTATCCTCAGACTTAGGAATATAGTCAGGAACAGGATAGGAATTTACAGCTTTAATAAATTCTTCTTTAGTAAACAATCCACTTTTTTCAAATAGTAAAGCCATTTTTTCAATATCATAACCTTCTGGTACAGTTACAGTCACTGAATCTTCACTTATACCACTTTCTAAAGTTTTAAGTAATTCTCCTATAGTTACATCTCCAGACACCTTAAATGTTCCTGGTACAAGAGATGCTGAAATATTATTGAGCTTAATATACATCTTCATTAATGTCTTGCTTTTAATAGCTCCCTGGCTGTCCAATGTGTCTAATACATTGT
>DAMAVY010000213.1:0-5047 GCA_032077725.1 Clostridium sp.
GTTCCGTAATCGAGGAATAGGTAAAAAACTATTACAATATCTTGAAGATACAACTTTTCAAAAATCTTCAAAGTTATTTCTCGTAGTTGCTGATTTTAATTCAAAAGCTAAGTCACTATATGAAAGTATTGGATATAAAGAGGTTGGAAGAATTCCGGATTTGTATAAAACAGGAGTAATGGAGTATTTAATGATGAAAGAGAGATAATTATCATTAGTTTTGTGAGAATTAATTATGGATATAGAAGCAATACCCATTGAAAATAAGCAACAAATAAATTATTTGTCTTATGGCTTTGAGCATGTTCCTACTCATAAAGAAGTATTTTTGGTTAGGCTCACAAAGAATAAATTTAAAAAAATAGAGGAGAAATAAATGACTGAAATAGAATTTTTAAATATAAAAGAAAAAAGTGATAATTTTAAATATACTTCAATGACATATGAAGATTATGGGACATTGAGGGATTTTAGTATATTGAAAGATAACCCTAAAGTCATTTTGGTTTTAGGATATAACAGGGAAAGTAAAAAAAATGAGTATCACTGGGCAAGTAATAAAGCGAAAGACTTAATAAATGCAATAGGAACAAATAACATCAATGTACTCATTACATTTATTCCACAAAATTGGGTAATGGAATTTGAACAGTCCGAGTTTAAAGTTTATGCTATTTACAATGATTATTTTATGAATAGCATGGAGGCTATTAAATGTGAAACAAAACCTGAATTTTTGGTGGAAGCTGAATGTGAAAGTGCTTCAAAAGTGACCATTTCGTGTAAAGGGCAAAGTCGTGGATTTACAGGACAGACAGTTGAATGGATGCAGAAGTGGATTGTGGGGGAAGAACCTTCTGCTATAGCTAGTGGTACAAAAAATAATGAAGTATTAGTGCATAGAAATCTAAGTGGAGAAATAGTAGGCATTATATGTGTTGCAACATATTCTCATGAAAGTGAAAAAGGTGCAATTACTTGGATACGTGAAGTGGCCGTTCATCCAGATTACCAAAGGCAGGGAATTGCAAGAAAATTAATTTTGCAAGGATTGGATTTTGGAAAGAAACATGGTGCAACAAGGGCATTTTTGGCAGCAGACGAATGTAATGAACATGCAATTCATTTATACGAAAGTATAGGGTTTAAAGCAGATAAGGATGAAGCTGAAATTGATATGATAAAGTAAAATTAACCATGGATTTAAGCATAACAGGCAGTTTCTCAGATGTAATGTATATGGATTTACTGAAAAGAGAATGGTTTGAGCTTAGAGAAGAGCTATTAATGAAATAATATTACTGGAGGAGATAGAATGATATTAAACAAAGTTATAGAAATACAAACAGAGAGATTAGTTATTAGAACTATGCCACTAAATTTCATTAGTGAAATTTTAAATGAGAACGTAGATGCTTACAAGCATATAGGAGTAAAGGCTAATGAAGAATGGCCAAGCTCAGATATAAAACCAGTACTTCCTATGTTTAAGAGACAACTTGAAAATAAAATGCCAGAAGAGTATGGACCTTGGATTTATATTGATAAAATGGATAATACAATAATTGGAGATGGCGGTTTTATGGGCGCTCCTAGTGCAGCGGGAGAAATCGATATTGGCTATAATATCATTGAAAGCAAAAGAAATTTAGGCTATGGATATGAAGCAGCAAAGGCTTTAATTGACTGGGCATTCTCAAAGGAAGGGGTAAAAGTAGTTAAGGCAGATTGTTTAAAGGATAATGTGCCATCAATTAATCTATTAAAAAAAGTAGGAATGATTAAGATTAGTGAAGATAAAGAGTTATTTTATTTTCACTTGAAAAAAGAGGAGTAACAGTAATTTTTCATATATATTATTTTTATTTTTGGAGTAAGTGTGAAAGTTATTAACGTATAATGTATGTAACATATTATAAAAGAAAAGTAGAGGGGTGTACTCGTAAGATACGCAAATAATGATAAGGAGATAAAACCATGAGTATTATAGACAGTTTTGACGAAAGTATAGAAGCTATATTGAATCCAAAAGAACTAGTAGATTAGGGCTTACGGCTTTCCTAAGGTAGTAATAGCTACTTTTTCTTACAAGGTAATGGAAACTTTTTCAAAGTTAGAAGGTGTAGAACAAGCAGGATGCGCAAATTCAGTTAATGGAGATATAATAATCTATAAAATGAATTATAAAAATAGGGAAATAGGCTTTTATATGACACCTGTGGGAGGGTCATTTGCCACAGGAACTCTTGAAGAAATAATTGCTATGGGAGCTGAAAAAGTTATTATATATGGCTCTTGTGGATCCTTAGATAGAAGTATTACTGCAGGACATCTCATAGTTCCGACTGAGGCATACAGGGATGAGGGAGTTAGTTATCATTATATGAAATCCAGTGATTATGTGATAATTGAAAGTTCAGATAGACTGGCAAAAATATTAGATGATTTAGAAATTCCTCATGTAAAAGGAAAAACTTGGACAACCGATGCAATCTATAGAGAAACTGTTAATAACATGAATAAAAGAAAAGCTGAAGGTTGTATTGCTGTAGAAATGGAATGTGCATCACTAGCTGCAATGTGTAAGTTTAGAGGTGTAGAATTTTATCAGTTTTTATACTCTGCAGATAATTTAGATGGTGAAAAGTGGGAGAGAAGAATTCTTGGTAATCTTGATTTAAATGAAAGAGAAAGATATATGATGATAGCCTTAGAAGTTGCAAGTCTTATCTAATTTAGAATTGAAAGTTTAGACCTACGGATTAAATGGGAATGCAGCATTTTATGGATAGTTGCTTTTATGTAAAGAATGATACAGAAATGATTATTATCTTTCATATAAATATAGAAAAGCATTACAATTATATTGGTCATATAATGCATTTTAAATGTGAAGAAAAGTCTTATAATGATTATTTATTAATGGAAGGTGATATTATGTATACAAAAAATAAAGTTTTACAAATTGCTAAAGCGCAATTAGCTTTGGATTATAATTGCAAAGTGTCTGATTTTGAAAGTGAAACAAATACAATAGTTGAAAATATTCTCGTTGATGGTAGACGTATTTATGATAATGATGGGTGCTTTTTAAAAATCCTTTGTTTTGGCGGAAGAGCAATCATTAGTGCATCATATGTGCTTATGCCTTGGTGTGAGGAAAAACTATTAGATAGAGATGCTGCTTGGCTTTTTGAATATGAAGTTCTACGAGGAATCGATAATAAATTGAATGAATATGGAAACGAAATAGCAGATATCCATCAGTATTATTTACCAAACCCTAACATGCCACTTGTAGAACCTATTAGTAATGTAAGGTGGTATGAACAAGAAGATATTTCGCAGTTTGAGGGTGATGACAGATTTGATGAAGCACTTCTTTTTGATGAAAACAATCCAGATGTCCTTGCTGTTGCTGCTTTTGATGGAGACGACATAATGGGAATGGCAGGTGCAACTAAAGACAGTGAAACCATGTGGCAAATAGGTATTAATGTTCTTCCTGAGTATCGAAGCCGGGGCATAGGAACAAAATTGATTATGCTTTTAAAGAATGAGATCTTAAAACGTGGGAAAATACCTTTTTACGGTACTGTAGAATCACATTTCCACTCACAAAATATTGCTATAAACGCTGGATTTTTTCCTGCATGGGCAGAACTTTATTCTAAAGCTAAATAAAGTTAATTATATAAAAGTTATGGGTTGGGAAGTGGACCGTTTCTTGAGAAAATTCTTTATGATAAGTCATGATAAAATAAACAGAATTCTTAGTATCAATATTTTGGATACTAAGAACTCTGTTGTCCTTTAGGAGAAATCGTTATCCAGAAACCATAGTCATGGGATAAATAATCTAATATAAATATACATAAGTCACTAAAGAAACATTTTAGCTATTAGCTTGATTATAATTAATACAATTGAGTTAATCAACTTTTTTATTTTTGTAATCATAGTCTGCTTTGGTTGCTTTTTTAATACAGAATATACATAAAATTATAGAGAAAAATAATCCTATAGATCTACTTATTCTTAAATTTAGTGGATAACTAAATCCAATGATATCAAGATAGTTATATCTAAATGTAACAACTACCATTAGTGCAATAATAGTAGTGATTACTGTTAGCATAATAGATAAATATATGAGTCTATTTCTTCCATTAACTTTCTTGCTAATACAATAACAAATAATTATAAAAATGATCACTGAAAAAACACATGCTCCTATACACAAAGAAGTGTCTAAAATTGAAGTATCTACAATTATAATATTTTTTTCAGGTGGTGTATTAGAATTAGGTAAATAAATATAGAAACAAAATTCAATTAACTTTAAAATAAAAATAAATATTAACATTAACAAGCCTCCCATTATTAGTTTGTTTTCATATATCAATTTGTAATATTTAAGGATTTGGATTATACTCTTAGTTTCACTGTCTATCCTATTGTTTTAATTCTACTTTTTTGCATTCATGAGTTGTTTTATAAATGCAGAATATACATGAAATAATAGATAATAAAAATCCTATAGCTCTACTTGTTATTACATTTAATGGAAAATAAGTAGTGACTATTATTATTGTCATAATAGTAGCAAATATTGTTAGTATTACTGATAAATAAATTAGCTTGTTCCCCTTTGCTTTTTTGTTAATATAAAAATAAATAATTATAAAAATAATTACTGAAAGAACAGATACTTCTATACAGGAAGAAGTGTCTACATAAGTAACTATATTTGGATATCCAATAGCTAAATTAGCATATAAATACAATTCTATTAACTTTAAAATAAGGATAATGGCAATTATTAACATTACATAACCTCCTATAGTTGATTTTTAAAGACTTATAATTCCGCAATATGAAAAAATCATAATTATATGTATTTTATTTCTTAATATGTAAATTATAACACTTATTTATGGAATATAAAGCATTACAAAGGTTATATTAAATACAATTAAGAAAAGAATTAGCTGAACTTATAAATCTTATTATAAAAAGGATATCAAATATTATTTGATGTAAAAAT
>DAMAVY010000213.1:5057-5957 GCA_032077725.1 Clostridium sp.
GGATAAATAATGTAATGTAAATATAAATAAATCACGAAAGAAACATTTTAGCTAGTAGTTTGAATATAATTAATACAACCATATATTTTTTAATTAGGAAGTTAGAGGTGAAAAAATGCGAGTGAAATCAGCAATTGACATTTGGTTGAGTATTTTAATTTGGATTACTGTGGCAATATTATTATTTAGTATTGCTCTCACCCAACCAAATGATAGATTAATAGGGTATGTATTTGTATTCCCAATACTAGTTTTTATAATGTGGCTTTATTTTGGCACATACTATGAATTTCGTGAGGATTATCTCTATTGTAGAAGTGGACCGATTTTTGAGAAAATTCCTTATGATAAAATAAAATCCTTAAAGCTTAGCAAAAATATGTTTTCATCCATGGCACTATCAAGAAAACGTATTGAGATAAAGCAACATGGCAAAGGATATATCATGGGAACTACTTTTATATCACCTATAAATCGAGAAGAATTTTTAGAAGAGCTTGTAAAAAAATGTGCTAACTTGGAAAAAGAATAGAGCCTCAAATTTAATATTTTATTAGTATAGTAAACTCCGTATCATGCATCTTTAGCTGCATGATATGGAGTTTGTTTATTTAAGGAAGAATTCAGATGGATATAAGGAGGGTAATAATTTCATGTTTTCACTACTTACAATAACAAACAAATTAAGTGAGTGATAAAGTCACTGATAAAAAAGGTTGTATTAAATATAATTAAGGCAAGTTAAGCAATGTAAGAACAGGTTTTGCATTGCTGTTTGTGACTAATTAATAAATCGGAGGGAATTCTGTGGATAAATTTATGAAATTATGGAAGAAGTATTCATTTGTAGTACTATTTGCTTTTATATTATTAGGACTTATTGATTTAAGATTTGCTCTA
>DAMAVY010000214.1:0-5946 GCA_032077725.1 Clostridium sp.
AAGAGGCTTGCCTCAAGCTTCTCCTGTACATGAAATTCTCTTACTTTATTCCTACCCAAATAATCTAATATGTATTGCTTAATTTTACTCTTTTAGCTGAACTCCATATACCTCTGTATACGTAAGTTTCCCATTAATTCTCTCAGATTTCATTAAACTAATTCTCTTAACTAGCATTTCCATAGCATTTTCCGTGTCGCCAAATCCTTCAGCATCAAAATTATCCACAATAACCCTTCTACCAATTGTTAGATGTGGTTTGAATTCTTGTTCATCTATATCAAATCCCTTGCCCCGTAACTCTGCCATAAGATTCCTATTTATCTCCCATAGCATTGTATCTTTCTTAACACCTACCCAGTAGATATCCCCTTCTCTTCTCATAAACTTACCAATTCCACCGATACCCACGGGAAATACATGTGCGTAAGACTTATTTACAGCTACATCTATTGCTGCTTCCACTTCCTTTTGTTTATCAGTCTCACCAATAAATGCTAAAGTCAGATGAAAATTCTCACGCCTTGTAAAATTTCCGCTCACACTATATTTTCTTAATTCTGTTACCTTTTCCATCAAATACTCTTTTATTTTCTCATCGAAATTAATTGCTACAAATAGCCTCATTTCTTTTCTTCCTTTCTTTTATATTTGGTGTATACCCCTATTCGCCATTGATTTTACTTATTTTATATTTATATTACATAATATTAACTAATTTATTAATGTTTTATTATTTATATCCTGTACTAATTTATTTAAATTTATAACTATATCATATATTATATAACAAAAGGATGCAGTATCGAAGCCTACATCCTTTATTAAAAAACATATATGTGGATTTTTTCATGAAATCTCCAATTCTACTTTTTTAATTCATAGTTACCATCAGGGGAACAATAGTTATATGTCTATTTTTTCATTTTTAGATTTACCTAGATATGCAGCTTTTACAGATTCATTATTTAAAAGCTCCAGTCCTGTTCCTGTAAGTGTAATATTTCCTGTTTCTATTACATAGCCTATATCTGCAGTTTGCAAGGCTAAATTTGCATTTTGTTCTATAAGTAGAATTGTTACGCCCCTTTGATTAATTTCTTTAACAATACTGAAAATTTCTTGTACGATAATTGGAGCTAGTCCTAGGGAAGGCTCATCCATCATGATTAATTTTGGTTTGCTCATTAGGGCTCTTCCTACTGCAAGCATCTGCTGTTCACCTCCAGATAGAGTTCCAGCCATCTGCCATGATCTTTCCTTAAGACGTGGAAACAACTCATAAATCCAATCTATATCACTATCTAATTTATCTTTGCGCATATATCCACCAATTTTTAGATTATCTATAACTGTAAGGTCTGAGAATACACGACGTCCTTCTGGAACCAAGGTAATTCCCTTTGATACAATGGTATTAGTGGATTTCCCCACAATATTTTCTTCATTAAAGGAAATTGTTCCACTAGTTGGAGGAACTAAACCTACAATGGAACGAAGGATAGTACTTTTACCTGCACCATTAGAACCGATGAGAGCTACAATTTTCCCTTCAGGCACTGAAAGACTTATATTTTTTACTGCTTTAATTCCGCCATAGGCAACATTTAAATTTTCTATATTCAATAAATTATGATTCATTATCTTCCTGCACCCCCAAATAAGCATCAATTACTCTTTTATTATTTTGAATCTCCCACGGAGTTCCCGTAGCAATGAGTTTACCGAAGTCCAGTACATATATATGATCTGAAATATTCATAACTAAGTCCATGTGATGTTCAATGACAAAGACAGATAAATTAAATTTATCCTTAATATCTTTAATGAAGGTTGTTAATTCATATGTTTCTTGAGGATTCATCCCTGCAGCAGGCTCGTCTAATAATAATAGAGACGGCTTTGTAGCTAAGGCACGGGCAATCTCTAAATGACGCTGCTGTCCATAAGGTAGTGAGCTAGCTATTTCATTTTTTAAGTGATCTAGATGTAGTATCTCAAGAAGCTGCATAGTTTCTTTTTTCATGGCTCTCTCTTCCTTATAATTTAAACGAAGAGTAGCGGTCAGAAATCCTGCCTTTGAACCCATGTGTTTTCCAATTAGTACATTTTCAAACACGGTAAGATTCTTAAATAATCTAATATTTTGAAAGGTACGTGCTACTCCAAGACGAGTAATCTTATCAGGGGTTTTCTCAATAATCTTTGAATATTTCCCCAAATTTTGTCCACCATAGATTTTTTTCATAGAACCTTTTGGATAATTTGAAATTATCATTTCATCATTAAAAAATACTGCTCCATTTGTAGGCGCATATACTCCTGTAATAACGTTGAAAGCAGTAGTTTTTCCAGCACCATTAGGTCCAATAAGTGTAACTATCTCTCCTTTATTTACCTCTAGGGACAGATTATCAACAGCTACCACACCACCAAACTGCATAGTAGTATTTTCCAATCTCAATATATTCTTAGACATCCTTATCCCCTCCTGAAACTACTGATTTAATAAACTTTCCTTTTATTCTCTTAAAGAAAGCAGCAATGGCATCCCAGGAAAATTCCTTATTGCCCATGATTCCCTTACTATAAAATAGGACTATAGCGAGTAATAATATAGAGAATATAACCATTCTTAGACCAGGTCTAAAGAGAGGAATGTTTACACCAAATATAGACAGTGGTTCATCGAAGAAACGAAGCCATTCTAATCCCATGGTTACTAAGAAAGATGCAATTATAGTTCCTGTTACACTTCCTAGTCCTCCTAAAACTATAATAAGTAAAAAGTTATAGGTTAAGGTGAAATAGAACTGTTTAGGATCAACAGTGGTAATTAGTGAAGCAAATAATCCTCCAGCTATACCAGTAAAGAAGGCACCTACAGCAAAAGATATAGCCTTATGTTTTGCTAGGTTAATGCCCATAGATTCTGCAGCAACTTCATCTTCACGAATAGCTTTGAAGGCGCGACCGTAAGAAGAATTAATTAAAAGCAGCATTAATAAAATACAAAGGGCAGCAACCCCAAAAGGCACCCACATGGTTTTAATGCCAGGAATACGGTTTATTCCTAGAGCACCGTTAGTAATAGATTGAGCATTAGTAAAGACTATCCTTACAATTTCCGAAAAACCTAAGGTAGCAATAGCTAAATAATCACTCTTTAAACGAAGAACTGGCCACCCAATAAGCAGAGCAACAAGCATAGCTACTACGCCACCTAATATTACAGCAAGAGGAAATGGAATTTCTATATTAACAAGCCAAGGTGCCATGGGTTTAGTATAGAATATAGCTGGTCTAAGTTCTGAAGGCACAGTAAAAATCGCTACGGTAAAGGCACCAATGGCCATAAAACCAGCTTGGCCCAAAGAAAAAAGTCCTGTAAAACCATTAACTAAG
The DNA here is from genome assembly GCA_032077725.1 of Clostridium sp. GTDB lineage: Bacteria > Bacillota > Clostridia > Clostridiales > Clostridiaceae > Clostridium_J. The sequence continues at coordinate 3,406 of DAMAVY010000214.1, forward strand.
TTCATGGAAACACTGACTATAGCATAAATAGCTGCTAAATTTAATGTACGCCTTATATATGCATTACCAATTATATTATTATCAAATAAAACCAGTAGGACAGCTACTATCAAAATTAGTAAACTAGTAAAAATATTCTTTTGCTTTTTTTTCATATTATTTTCACCTACTTTCCTATTATTTACACTTTATCTGTAACTTTTTCGCCTAAAAGTCCAGTAGGCTTAACAAGTAACATGATGATTAACAAAATAAAGGCAAAGGCGTCACGGTACCCTGTCATAGTTGGTAAAAAGGCAACAATTAGTGTTTCACTCATACCTAATAAAAGTCCCCCGAGCACAGCTCCCGGAACATTACCAATCCCACCAAGAACAGCAGCAACAAAGCATTTTAGGCCCGGCATTACACCCATTAATGGATATACAGAAGGATATTTAGATCCCCAAAAGACTGCTCCAACAGAGGCTAGGAAACAACCAATGACAAAAGTCATTGATATTACAAAGTTAATCTTAATACCCATAAGTTTAGCAGTTTCATAATCCTTTGCAACTGCACGCATGGCCATTCCAGTTTTAGTATGATTTAATAGATATAAAAGAACAAATAGTAAAATAATAGTGATAATCGGAGTTAAAATAGATACCACTGGAAATGTAACCCCACCTATATGAATTATATGGGTTAGAGCAGGAAGTTCTGGAAATCCCTTAGGGACTCCAGTAAAAAGATAAGTTGCTAAGTTTTCTAATAAGAAAGATACTCCTATGGCAGATATCATAATTGACATACGAGGTGCATCTCTTAAAGGTTTATATGCAATCCGTTCAGTAACTACTCCTAAAATTACTGTAAGTATACAAACTAGAGGAATAGAAACAAACCAAGGAAGATTAAAGTTTACCATAGTGAAAATGACAAAATAACATGCCATCATAAAAATATCACCATGAGCAAAGTTTATAAGACGTAAAATACCATAAACCATAGTGTATCCAATGGCAATAAGTGCATACAAGCTACCAATAGAAATACCGTTGACAACATGCTGCATAAAAATACTAAAACTCATAGTTTTAATCATATCCTTTCATATTTTTAAAAATGTGGAGCATAGGCTGCTCCACAACTCTTTATAAATAGATTTAATTTAATTCTGATTTAAAACTGTACATAATAAAATTTATTTTTCAACTGTAACTGTATCAAGATATATAAATTTACCGTTTTTAACAGTTTTGATAACTGCTATACTCTTATTAGCATCACCATTTTTATCAAAGCTTATTGTACCAGTAACACCCTCAAAGTCCTTTGTTTCAACTAGTGCTTTACGAATCGCATCACCATCAGTAGAATTAGCTCTTTCTATAGCATCTAACATGACAATATATGCATCATATCCAAGGGCAGACACCGCTGGAATAATTGGACTTGAGTCGCCAAGTTCTTTTTTAAAGCCTGTAACGAATTTTTTTGCTTCATCTGTTGCAGCAGCATCATTTTCATCAAAGAAAGTTGATACTATAATACCTTCCGCATCTTTACCAGCTACGTCGATAATTGCAGGATTCTCCCAAGTATCTCCCCCCATGATTGGGCAAGTAATACCAAGGGCACGAGCTTGTTTTAGAATAAGAGGAGCAGTAGCAACTGAAGACGGAGCAAATATAACGTCTGGATTAGCAGCTTTAATGTTAGTTAGAATTGAGTTAAAATCTTGTTCGTTAGTTTGGAATGCACCTTCAGCCACGATAGACTTTTCATCACCAGTTAATTCTATAAAGGATTTTTTAAAGAAATTTCCAAGGCCTGTAGAATAATCATCACCATTTTGAGTTAAAACAGCAGCAGTTTTAGCACCGTTTTTAATTGCATAGTTTGCCATAACGGTTCCTTGGAATGGATCTAAGTAACAAACGCGGAAATAATAATCATTACCTAGGGTTACCATAGGGTTTGTACAAGAAGTTCCCATAGCAGGGATACCAGCGTTTTTAATAATATCACCGGCAGCAATAGAAACCCCCGAACCATAGGATCCTATAATTGCAACAACGCCTTCTTTTTCAATAAGACGGGTAACAGCAGTAGTTGCTTCACCTTTGTCTGATTTATTATCTACAACTACTAGTTCAACTTTTTTTCCAAGAACTTCAGAGTACATTTTATTTGCATATTCAATACCTTGTAGCTCTTGAGAGCCACCACCACCATTTTCCCCAGTTAGCGGTTCAAACACTCCAATTTTGATTACGTCGCTATCCTTCTCAGATTTGCTACTACAACCAGGTATAAAGCTTACACCTAGAACCATAGCTAGTGTTAATGCAATTAACCGTTTTTTCAAAATATCCCCTCCAATAAGAAATTTAACTTGTTAAAGAATTATTATGAATTAATACATTATTATAATTTCATATATATGACGCATATTTGGTGAATATTTCAATTGAGAAAAGATATTTGAAATACTAAGTAAATATAAAATCATTTATACTCCTATATGCAATGCGTTACAAAACAAGAGCTGTGGAT
>DAMAVY010000215.1:0-5913 GCA_032077725.1 Clostridium sp.
TGCGTAATCATCTAATGAATATCCAAGGTTGTTTTTATCAGGATAGCTTGGTTGACCTTCTAAATAACCATGCTTTAGTGGAGTAAGAAACACAATCTTTACTTCAGGCTTGGCCTTTTTTATGATATTAATCACCTTTTGTACATTGCCATAAAAGGAGTCCACATTTTCGCCATCAGCTATAGTTCCTAATTCTTTACTTTGAGTGAAATCATTAGTTCCCCCAAGAATCATGACAATATCAATATTTTTAAGAGTTTCTCCATTAACATTTGCCGCCATATTTGCTAATACTAGTCCATTGTCAGCTTTGTTAGTTACGCCTTTCATACTTAAAAGTTTTACTACTTTCTCTTGGTATGTACCAATTTTTGATACACCATCGCCTAAAGAAAGGAGGTTTTTATCTTTTAAAGTAAACTTCTCTTCCTTCTCTGCAGTTTTTTCAGTTTCTTTACTAGATTCCCCTTCACTTTTTTCTGGAGACTCTGGCTTTGCTGTGAGATTCATTGCATTTTCATAATCCGCTTTACTCTTCAAAAGACTTTCCTTTTCTACCTTAGATTTTTTTATTCCATAGCCTACAGTCCCAGCGAGTCCAGCGGCTAATACTATACATAGTAACGTTTGTACTTTTTGCTTCATCTTGTACCTCCTCTTTACTCCACCCCGGAGATGCAGTTTACTATCTCCGAAGGTGCAGTTTACAATCCCTCAGGGGTTCTATTTCTATTCTAGACAACTCTTAAGTGAATTTACTGCCTTATCTGCAATTCCTCCACCAGTTCTTATTATAGTATTTCCGTATCTTTTATTTAAAATTGTTTTTTGTTCCGGACTTAAGTCATCATCACTTAAAATTACTGGGGCTCCATTTAGAGCTGCTACTGGGCCTGCTGCTAGAGCATCTACTAGCTGTTGTCCCTTTGCAATATAAGCCTTATTTACAACATTCCCATAAAATTTTTCTATTACCATAGCATTAGTTGCATATCTATTAATTCCACCCAGTCTATTGTTTGCTACATTTCCTGAAGTAATTCCATCAATCTTATTTAAAACACTGTTTGAAACTACACCAGTTCCGCCTATGATGTAAGCATTTCCTAGGCCTTCTGATTTCAGAAAGTTATATACATTAGCTGGTATTTCGTCTATTTCCACTAAAATTATTGGCATTCTATCTCTACCTGCTGCTGATGCAATAGATAATGCATCTGCTTCACCGTAGCCATTACTTATAACTACCTGACTTACATCATAACAATTTTTGTCTATATAATTTGCTATTTCAATGGAAGTATCATATCTATCCGCTCCACCAAGTCTTGTTATAGTGGTTACTCCTAGAGCTTTCAGTTCACTTAATACATTATCAGTAACTACTCCAGTTCCACCTACAATGATTGCATTCTTAGCTTTCAATCTTTTTATCTCATTCTTCGTTGTTTCTGGTAAAGAAGATAAGGAAGTTAAAAGCAGTGGTGAATTTTTATAGGTTGCAAGTGGCGTCGCAGCGAGTCCATCTGCCATTGCTTCTCCATTTGCAATTACTATAGTATCTGCTATACCAAACTGACTATTACTTAACTTAACAGCTGTATCGTATCTATCAATACCTATTAATGGTTCAACTTGAACATTTCTAGCTGCAACACTGCAAGTTATGCTTTTACTTACTGTATTACTATCACTATCTGTGACACTATAAGTTAAAGTATATGCCCCAGTTTTAGTTGTATCTACAGTTCCTGAAACCACTATATTAGAAGTTAAGTCTCCATTTTCAGGATCCGTAGCTGTAACTCCAGCCTTTGGATCAAAACTGTCTCCTATTTTTATGGTTTTATCTGTGGCTCCTGAAATCACTGGTTTATCATTACTACTTACTGTAACTATACAGTTTGCAATAAATCCACCATTTTCTGTAGTTACCCTAATATTGGCTGTTCCTTTTCCTATTGCAGCTACTTTCCCAGCATTATCCACCGTTGCTACAGTAGGATTATTACTTGACCATGTCACATTCTTGTTAATTGCATTAGTTGGATTTACTGCTAATAAAAGGTTTATTGAATCCCCTACTTTTAAACTTGCAGTAGTTTTATCTAAATTCACCCCTGTTACACCTATTATTCCAACTGAATTAAATGCATTTTTTATCACCGTTACTTCAGCAGAACTCCCTGGATATAAGTCGGTTGCCGCTTGGATAAGACAATCTTCAGCCTGTTCAAAATTTGTAGTTCCATTCATATATTGTGTCAATGCTCTATAATAAACTTTTTCATTTTTCTCCATGCCTATACTATTAGCTATAGCATAAGCTGCTTTATTAGGAATACCTGAGTTAGTATGAACTCCGCCCCAGTCTCCATCTTTAGTGTCTGGACTATTTAAATAACTATTCAAATGATCAGGTTGTCCATATTTTGTAGGATCTGAAAGACTTCTTAATGCATCTCCAGGATATAGAGGAGTATAAATATAATCTCCTATAACCCAGTCAGCTATATCAAATTTCCATTCTCCTCCAGTTGCTACTCCATACTTATCATAGGTTGAAATAAGTACTCCGAACACATCCGCCATAGATTCATTTAACGCACCAGATTGATTATGATATGAAAGCTTTTGGGTACCATCATCGCTACAGTTATCGATCAATCCATGAGTCATTTCATGGCCAACTACATCTAAATCTCCACTAAGATAGGTAAACTGCACACCGTCTCCATCACCATAAACCATTTCATATCCATCCCAGAAGGCATTATTATAGTTAGTGTCAAAGTGTGTATATGATTCTATCTCCATCCCCTTATCATCTAAGCTATTTCTATTAAATAATGTCTTATAAAAATCAATTACTTTACTAGCATTATAATGAGCACTTACTGATGCTTTATCATTATCGTTAGTAAATTCATTAGAATTGCTTGAAGCAATTATTTCCTTAGTTGTACTATGTTGCATATCATAAGTAATTATTTTCCTTGTTGCAGCTGCAGCTTTTGTTATATCAATCATTTGATAGGTCGTTCCTACTTGGTATAAATTTAAGTCTCGTTTGACCCCTTGTACGTCAATTCCTGAACCTGTTACAGGTCCGTCGTACCTTATATTACTTTCAGTACTAATAACTTCCCCTGAATTAACTTCAACATAAACATCATAATTTCCTATAGTAGGCTCTTTAAAATAAATATTAATTTTATAAACTTCATAATTTTTATCACCTTTAGTCAAAATGAATTTTTCCGCCTTAGGTTCATTGCTTAAAGTTTTATATGTATATTGCTTTTTAGCTATTTCAAGGGCATCTCCTTCAGAAATTGTTTTATTTCCAAGTCTTGTTATGGTTTTATTTTCATTTAATTTACCATTAATACTTTTTATAACCCCATCTTTATCAAAGTGTACTGTAATACAACTATCAAGGACTTCAATTCCATCAATAACTTGTACATATTTTACATTTGTATATCCTATATCATCCTTTTTTACTTCAATAACTTTTAAATCCTTTGAAGCACTATCAATTTCAAATAAAACTTTATTTTCATCTAAAAATTTTGTGGCATTCTTCTCACTTGGAACTTTACTCGTAGAAAGCTCTCCAGAAAGAAATACTTGTCCATCTTTTTCACTTAATTTTATATCTTCATTACTTACCTTATCCAGTTTTTCAATAGCTTGTACTTTATTATCTTTTCCAGGCACCACATCTGCAGCATATGTAGGTACTGAAATAGAGCAAGCTAAGCATAGACTAAGTACTAATGCAATATACTTTTTTTTCACAATTGTCCCCCCTAATGAAATTTAATCATCTATATAATTATACTATTTATTTCGATAATTGGCATTATTTATTTTTAAGGACCCCAAATATGTTAAATATTGCACCCTTGGGTGCATGTCATGCAAGGTCAAATATTACACCCTAGGGGTGTATTTATGCACTCCTAGGGTGTTTTTTTCTTGTTCATTTGTTCCCTTGTTCATTTTGCTCATTTGTTCATCTTTTTCAATTAGTCATTAAAGCGCTCATAACGCAAACTCCTTTAGCCCCTGCATTTATTACATCTCTTACTTTTTCCTTAGTTATTCCACCAATAGCAAACACAGGAATAGAAACTGTATTACATACTTCTTTTAAAAATGATATCCCCCTTGGTGGAACTCCCCTTTTACAATCAGTGGGAAATATATGTCCTGCAATTATGTAGGTTGCTCCAAGTTTCTGTGCTTCCTTTGCCTCAATAAGAGAATGAACTGAAGCGCCTATATTCGTAAATTCATGAATTTTATCTTTATGTCTTCTTAAATCTACCATGGATAAATGAATATTTGAAAGATTCATTTTTAAGGCAACTTCAATTTTTTCATTAATGATTAAAGATACCTCATTATCATCACAAATTTTCTTTACCCTTCTTGCTAAATCTTCATATTCCTCTGAGGATAAATCTTTTTCCCTTAGCATAATACCATAAGGCTTTTCTTTTGCTATTTTATTTATACGTTTTAAAAAGTCATCCTTGCAAAGTTTTCGATTTGTAATACAAATTAACATATATACCCCCTAGTGATAATTTTAAAAAACAATCCATTTAAATAGGCACAGAAAATCAACATCCACTTGTTAGATTCTAACATTTTTTCAGATTCCAATATTGCTTATTAGACTCTAACATAATCTGAATAAACTGGCTGTAACTTTTTACTCATAATAACATCATGTACTTCCATTACACTTCTAGTATCAGAAATTTCGAATTGTTCATCGCCCTTTTCTTCCTCTTTGTGGCCACCAACTCCAACATTTACTCCAGCTGATACCTTTGTTGCTACAAGTCCAATAACATTATCACGAAAACCTGCACTTTCCCTTGTAGATATTGTAATTCCAGCAAATGGCATGAATAGCCTATAGGCAAGCATAACTTGTAATAGTTGTTTTTCATGAACATCTTTAGAATTATTATTTTCATTGTTTAGATAAGGTCTTAATCGTGGTGTGGAAAAAGAGATTTCTCCGTGAGGATATTTTTGTTGTATGAAAAATCCATGTAGACCTGCCGCAAATGCATCTTTTCTAAAATCATCAAGTCCAAGTAAGGCTCCAAAAGAAACGCCTCTCATACCTCCTATCAAAGCACGTTCCTGAGCATTAAACCTATATGGGAATATTCTCTTTGGCCCTTTAAGGTGAACTTTTTCATACATATCCGTATTGTAAGTTTCTTGATAAACAGACACAAAATCCGCTCCACATTTTTGTATATAAGCATATTCATCTGAGTTTAACGGATATATTTCAATGCCAATTGTAGTAAAATATTTTGTTGCTAATTTGATTGATTCTCCAATGTATTCCACACCAGACATTTTACGAGATTCACCAGTTAAAATTAAGATTTCCTTAAGCCCTGTTTTTGCAATCTCTTTAAGTTCTTCTTCCACTTCCTCCAATGATAGCCTTCCCCTATGGATTTTATTATCACAATTAAATCCACAATATACACATTTATTTTCGCAATAATTAGCGATATATAAGGGAGTAAATATGGAGACAGAATTACCAAAATGTTTTTTAGTTTCTTCCATTGATTTTCTTGCCATGTCTTCTAAATATGGCATAGCCGCTGGTGATAATATAGCAGCGTAATCCTCTATAGAAAGTTCCTCTTTACTAAGTGCCCTTTTTACGTCACTAGCAGTATATACATTGTAGTCATATTTCTTCCTTAACCTTAAAACCTTGTCCATAATATCACTATTAGTTACTTCCATGCCATCTAAATATTTCATATGATTTGTCATAATTATTCCTCCAAAAATCCAGTCAAAGGACTAGATGCTTCTGCCTTAAAATCAAGTACTCGTCCAAGGCCTGCAATATAAGCC
>DAMAVY010000216.1:0-5910 GCA_032077725.1 Clostridium sp.
ACTCAGGATTAACCGCAAGAGATCTTGCAATTCCAATTCTTTGTCTTTGACCACCTGAAAACTCATGTGGATAACGATTGATATGATTTGGATCAAGACCAACTTTATCTAAGAAATACTTGATTTTTTCTTCTCTTTCCTTACCTCTACATAATTTATATATATCTAAAGGTTCACCAATTATATCACCTACAGTTAGTCTTGGATTTAATGAAGCATACGGATCTTGAAATATCATCTGCATCTTTTTTCTATAAGGTAACATTTTCTTGCTGGACAAGTTTTCAAGTTTATCATTATTGTAAATTATTTCTCCAGAAGTTGGATTGTATAATTTTAGAAGTGTTCTACCCAAGGTAGTCTTACCACACCCAGACTCTCCAACCAGTCCTAAAGTTTCTCCTTTTTTAATAGCAAGAGACACTCCATCTACTGCCTTTAATACACCTTTATTTTTATTGAATATTGATTTCTTGGTATGAAAATATTTACATAGATTTTTAATTTCTACTAAATTTTCTGCATTATTCATTATCCTGCCTCCTTTGTATTGGAGTTGCTACCTTAGGAGCTCTCTCATCATTCAGAAAACAAGCAGCTTTATGTCCGTTAGAAATTTCATAAAAATTCGGTCTATTGTCTTTGCATACATCCATTGAATACTTGCACCTTGCATAAAATGGGCATCCTGTTGGTGGCTTAAATAAATCTGGGGGTTGACCATCTATTGGCTTTAATCTTTCTTTAACCAAGGTATTTGGGTTTGGAACGCTTTCCAAAAGACCCCATGTGTATGGATGTCTTGAATTATAAAAAATATCTCTTACGTCTCCCTGTTCTATGATAAGCCCACCATACATTACATTGACTTTATCACAAATATCTGCAACCACTCCTAAATCATGGGTAATTAGTATTATAGATGTATTTAATTTTTGTTTTATATCCTTCATAATTTCTAAAATTTGTGCTTGAATTGTAACATCTAACGCAGTTGTAGGCTCATCTGCGATGAGTAGCTTAGGATTGCATGTAAGTGCCATAGCTATCATAACTCTTTGCCTCATTCCCCCTGAAAATTCATGAGGATACTGTTTCATTCTGCTTTCTGGACTTGGTATTCCAACTAGATGCAATAATTCTATTGACTTTTTATAAGCTTCATCCTTAGACATTTTCTTATGAATTCTAAGTGGCTCCATAAGTTGATTGCCTATATTCATGAGGGGATTTAATGATGTCATAGGGTCTTGAAAAATCATAGAAATTTCGTTTCCTCTTATCTTTGACATTTCATCATCATTTAAAGATAACAAATTATTATCTTCAAATTTTACTTCTCCTTCTTTTGCCTTCCCATTATCATCTAAAAGCTGCATTATTGACATCATAGTAACACTTTTACCACTACCTGATTCCCCTACTATCCCAACAACTTCTCCATATTCTAAATTAAAAGAAACTCCTCCTACTGCCTGAACTTCTCCAAATTGAGTATAGAAAGACGTTTTTAAATTACTTACTTCTAATAAATTCTTCATCCTTCCACCTCCTACTTTTTAACTTTTGGATCTAGGGCATCTCTAAGACCATCGCCAAGCATATTAAATGAGAAAATTGTTACACATATCGCTAAAGTTGGGAATAAAAGCTGATAAGGGAATAATCTCAAAGTTGACAGAGCATCGTTTGCCAAAGTTCCCCAAGATGCCAATGGTGGTACGAGTCCCAATCCAATAAAGCTTAAGAAAGCTTCCGTAAATATTGCAGAAGGAATTTGAAGGGTTAGTGTTACAATTATTGGACCTATACAGTTAGGAATTAAATGCTTAAATAGTATTCTCTTCCCTTGTGCCCCTAAAGTTCTTGCTGCCAAAATAAATTCTTGCTGTTTAAGTTGAAGTATTTCGCCTCTAACAATTCTCGCCATAGGTATCCAGAATGATATGGCTAACGCTATAATGATATTAAATAATCCGCCTTTTTCTAGAACAACCATCAATAAAATTACATATATTGTCATAGGTATTGATGATATAATATCAACAATTCTCATCATTATATTATCTACCCAGCCGCCTGCGAGACCTGCAACTCCACCATATACTATTCCGATAATTAAATTTAAAAAAGATGCTACAAAACCAATTATCAACGAATATCTAGCTCCATACATTACCCTTACAAATAGATCTCTTCCCAAATTATCAGTTCCAAACCAATTTTCTGCTGAAGGCCATTGATTTGTAAGTGCAAGGTTATTAGTAGTATAATCATGTTTAGAAAGCCAAGGTATTAGCATCGCACATAGAGTTATAAGAATTACAAAGATAAGCCCCATTATTGCCAACTTATTCTTTTTAAGCTTTCTCCATGAATCTTGCCAGTAAGTAACGCTTGGCCTATTTATAGTATCCTTTTGCTTTTTCACTTCACCATCAAACACGAAGGAATTTTTATTTATATTTCCATTTATCTCCACATCCTCACCCCCTACACATCAACGTTTTCTAATTTAATTCTTGGATCTATAATTACATATAAAATATCCACAAGTAAATTACATAATATGAGAAGTGTGCTATAGAAGATAGTTACTCCTAATATGGTTGTATAATCTCTATTGGTTATTGTTTGTACAAATTCCCTACCAAGACCTGGTATTGCAAATATTTTTTCTACAACAAAGCTACCTGTAAGTATACCTGCGATTAATGGACCTACATATGTTACTATAGGTATTAAAGTATTTCTAAGCGCATGTTTAACCATAATTCTTCTACCATTAACACCTTTTGATCTTGCTGTTCTGATAAAATCAGATTTAAGCACGTCTAAAAGTTTTGATCTTGTAAGTCTAGATATAAAAGCAATTGAATATCCAGCTAAAGCTATAGAAGGTAATATATAACTTTGCCAATTATCTAGTCCTGTAATGGGAACTAAGCTTAACTTAACTCCAAAAACATACATAAGTAATGTTGCTATGACGAAACCTGGTACTGTTACCCCTAGCGTAGCTAATACCATACACAGAGAGTCTGGCCACTTATTATATTTTAGCGCTGCGATTATCCCTAGCATAATTCCCAAAATTAATGAAAGTGCTACAGCCACTCCACCAAGTTTAGCCGATGCAGGAAAGGAATAATTTATTATCTCCTCTACATCTCTTCCTTTGTACCTCATGCTTGGTCCTAAATCACCTTTAAGCAAATCTTTTAAATACATACCGTATTGCTCACCTAAAGATTTATTTAAACCATACTTAGCTTCTAGACTAGCCTTTATTTCTGGTGGAAGTGGTTTTTCACCGTCAAAAGGGCCACCAGGCATTAATCTCATTAAGAAAAACGTTGCCGTAATAACTATAAATATAGTTATCACGCTAATACCTAGTCTTTTAATAATATACTTAGTCAAATTTTCACCCCCCAATTTATGTAACTATTTAGTTACTTGTTTTAAGTTTAGATTAAGTTTTCGCAAAAATCAATACTTTATTTCAATATTTAAAATATTTTTTAAATTCAGACATATAATTGTTTTTATGAAATTTTTATCAATAAATTCCGATTAAAAACCCAACAAATTACTATTTTTATATGATATATATATATATATATTTATTTGTTTCATTATTATTACATTATTATTTATTTGCAAAAACATTTTCTGTAAACTCATCTATAATATTCCTATATTATTGGTTTATTTTTTGATTTATACATTGTATTTCACGATTTAAATATTAATTGTTACAGATAATTTTCAATAATTTCATATCTTATATTTGCCTAAATAAAAATGAGTAAATAAACACTTAAGTTATCTACTCATTTTTATTAGTATTAAATTATATCTATTATTAGCTTATTTATTAGCTTGTTATAAAACTGCCTCCATTTATATGAATAGTCTCTCCAGTTATAAAAGAAGCTCCGTCTCCTGCCAAAAAAACATAGCTTTCAGCAACTTCAACAGGTTGACCTGCCCTCTTAAATAATGTATTACTTCCAAAGGTGGCGACCTTATAATCATTAAAGGAAGCTGGAATAAGTGGCGTCCAAATTGGTCCTGGTGCTACAGCGTTTACCCGTATTCCTTTTGGTGCTAAAGATTTTGCAAGACTTCTTGTAAGTGCCGTTAATGCTCCCTTTGAACATGAATAATCAATCAAAGTTTCATGACCTTCATATGCAGTGATAGAAGTAGTATATATTATAGAATCCCCCCTTTTCATGTGGGAAATTACTTCTTTTGATAAATAAAAAGCTCCAAAAAAATTAGTGTCAAAGGTCTTTTGTAGTTGAGCCTTAGTAATTTCATTTATTTGTTGACATTCATGTTGCTCTGCTGAATTAGAAACAAATATATTTATGACGCTATATTTGTTTACTATCTGCTTTACTGCTTCTTTGCAAAAATTCTCATCTCCTATATCACCAGTGATAAGAAAACATTCCCCTCCAACTTCTTCGATAAGCTTTTTAGTGTAGTTTGCATCCTCATGTTCGTTTAAATAAATAATGCAAACTTTTGCGCCTTCCTTTGCATATAATAGTGAAACAGCTCTCCCAATACCACTATCTCCTCCAGTAATTAAAGCTACTTTTCCATTTAACCTATTAGATGTTTTATGGTATTCATCTAACTCATATATAGGTTTAGGTTCCATTTCACCTTCTATTCCTGGCTGAACATTTTGATGTTGAGGCTTAAATCCAGTTGGAAAATTATAATTCATTTTAGCACCCCTCTAACTTACTCCACCGAATATCCAGTATTACAAATGCATTCTTTAATTTCCTCTTGAGTTGCTGGAATGTTATAGTTTACTTCTACTGTACCTCTTCCAATATCCACGCAAACTTGATTAACACCTTCAATTTTTTCTAATGAGTTGTTAAGCTTAGTTCTACTCTCTGAATTTACAAGTCCTGAAACAGTATAATGTACTGATTCCATTTATATCTCCTCCTACGAATATATTTCTCTAATATATTATCTTTTAAACACTTCCCTTTTATTCGTAGAAATATTTATCAAATGAAACATCAGCAGCCATGTAATTAAATGAATTTATACAATAACTTTCACTTTGTATAATCCATGTCACTATTACCACCTTCATTGATATATGAATAGAGTATTATTGTGACAAAAATTCGACAAAAAATCGACAAAAAATTAACCTGCAAAACCTAAAAATATAGGTATTGCAGGTAACAAACATTATAATAAATTATGTATGAAAATGTGAGACTAAATAACTTCAAGTTTAGCTAATAATTCATCTACATCTAAACCATGAACCATACATGCTTCTTCAAGAGTTTCAGCTTGAGCTGAAGGACATCCTACGCAACCCATTCCAAATCCCATTAAAACTTCTGCTGCTTTTTCATTTTGTCTTATTACTTCCCCTATTGTCATATCTTTTTTTATTTGCATAATTATACCTCCATTTATATTTTTAATATTAATTGGAATTTATATTTACTCATTTAGTATCTATCACTTTACTTCTCTACTTCATAGACTATGAGAGAGCTAAAATTACTAGATACAAAATCTGATAAATATTAATAACCCACAAAAATATTATACCCTACTTTTCTAATTTTTAAAAATTAATTTTATATTTATTTAGCTTTTTTTACGAATTTTACCCACACTTTTTGTAATATACTATCACTTAATTATAAATAAAATTCTTTAAAATACATATTCCAACAAATTTATTATAAAAATAAAAATAAAACAAAAATATGATTAAAATTTCAAATATATGAAATAATGTAAGATGGTAAGAATATATGTCTTATAACTTATATATCATGGACACTATAAATTGCTGAAATACATTTTAGAAGGAGATTTAAGATGAAAAAAAATTCTAATTCAAAC